>CAZFCR010000339.1:0-4381 GCA_964517305.1 uncultured Akkermansia sp. | reverse complement strand
AGGAGCAGGGTCCCGTTGGAGACTCAACACTGATTCGTTTTTCTCTGGCGCGTGGTCTGCAACATACGCCGGGAACAGTGTTTGCCTATTCCAATATCGGATACCTTATTCTGGGAAAGGTAATTGAACAAATTTCCGGTCAGTCGTATTATGATTATGTTGATCAGCACCTGCTTAAGCCATTGGGAATAGCCGATATGCGTCTCGGTAAAAATCTGCCCGAACTAAAACACGAACGAGAGTCAGAATATTTTGGACGCAGTTCCACTTTGTCATGTTATGGTGATGGTGCACTTGTTCCTTCGCAATATGGAGGATTTAACCTGGAAGCCATGAATGCACATGGCGGCTGGATTGCCTCAGCAGCGGACCTTTCAAGACTGCTCCAGCATTTGTACACTCCCGGAAATTCGGATGTTTTGTTTGATATGTCAACACTGGAGCTGATGTCGGAGCCCGGAGAGATCAATCCTCATTATGCAAAAGGCTGGGCGGTGAATGCCAAAAAATCGATGTGGCATACCGGCAGTATCGAAGGATCAGCCTCTTTCGTAGCACGAACCGCTGATGGCACCAGCTGGTCTTTTTTGTTTAATTCGCGGGCAGACAACAGCGAACAGTTCTGGAAAGAATTTGACCGCCTGCCCTGGAATTGTTTAAAATCAATAGATGAGCAACACGAGCCGCGGAACCTTTTTGCACCCACAGTTAACGTGACTGCGTTGTACGCTACCGCCATTGTGAACGGTTCTGCTTTGCTCAGATGGAATTCGGGCAGTGGCAACGGCAGGATTGTTATTGCCAGCGGGGATACTTTAAATCCGGTTCATCCTGAGGATGGTATCATATATGCCGCCGATGATTTTTACGGACAGGGGGAGACGCTCGGTAACCGGACTTTTGTTGTTTACCAGGGTAAAAACAACCAGGCCCTGGTCTCGGGTCTTGATCCTGATAAAACTTATTTTATCACTGCCTACGAATACAAACTCGATGAAACAACCAGCAACCTTCCCGTTTACCGGCTGGCCGGCAGAGCAAGAATAAAGCTCCGCGCGCTGCAGCCTGCGATTTAAATAATGCTGGCACTGGCTTTGCTTTATCCTGCTGAATGAACATTTCAGAATACACAGCCCTCAGCCTCGGAGATAAAGCGGATGCAGTGTGGACGCACGGGCGACACATTGATTGTTTTGTGGGAACAAGCGAAGAAAGAAATCTTTACGTGCTAAATGATTTTTATGTAGAAACAATAGTGTTGCGGGAAACTGGAAGGATCAAAGCCATCATTGCCTTCAGGGGCGGCAGCCATCTTGAGAAATACCTGAGCAGGGTAACACTTTCGGAGTTGATGAATGAACATTGAGCCGGTTCAGATCCTCAATCCTGCGTGCCTGATAAAAGCGGCACAAAACGAAAATCGTCAAATTCCTGAATATTGGTTTCTGTGGCTGAGAGCCGCGTGATCCTTAACATACGCTGTACTTTTCCATTAACAGGCACTACCATTACTCCTTTTACCGCAAGCTGATCACTCAGCGTTGTGGGAATCCCCGGTGCGGCCGCTGTAACAAGGATTTTATGAAATGGAGCAAATTCCGGCCAGCCTGTGGTGCCGTCACCAAACAATAAATGAATTTGTCCGTATCCCAACTCAGTGAGTCTCTCTTTTGCCTTGTCGTGCAGCAGGCGCTGTCTTTCGATGCTGTAGAGTTCTACGCCCAGTTCAAATAAAAGAGCCGACTGGTACCCTGAGCCGGTGCCAATCTCCAGCACTTTTTCCCCTGACTGAGGATCGAGCAGCGAAGTCTGGTAGGCCACCGTGTAAGGCTGTGAAATGGTTTGTCCTTTGCCGATCTCTATCGGTTTGTCTTCATACGCTTCCTGGGCGCTTACCTCGCTGCCCAGAAAAAGATGCCGCGGAACCTTTCTGATGGCTGAAAGCACACGTTGGTCATGAATGCCTTTCATCCTGAGGCGTTCGGCAAGTTTCTCGCGCAACTGTTTATGGTGGATCGAATCTTCCATGTTTAACAGGTTTAAGAAAATCGCGTACCAGGGTGAAGCACCTGAAAAAAAATCCGGTTTAATAACCGAAGGTTGTTGCGTCTTTTCTACAATTTGAATTACAGGTTGATTTTTTCGTGTTTGGCGCGCACAAACATAAAGATGCCGTAAGCGAAAAATCCAAGAGCAACCAAGCCGGGTACCCAGCTTCCGCCTTTCTGTTTCAGAAAATTAAAAGCTTCGTTGGTGCTTTCTGCCTGATCAGGATTACTGTCGAGGGCCGCGCGGAGCAATAAGTACCCGATCAGACAAAGTACAATCCCTCGTGCAAAGTGGCCCACGATTCCGATTTTTTTAAAGGTGGATTTAAAGTCAGAGTGATGCAACTGTACTTTTTTCATAAAATTTCTGCTCACTCCCCGGTAGATCTGGTAAAGGCCTTGTCCAATCACAATACCCGCAACCAGTCCAACAAGCAGGACGCCACCCGGGTATTCAAAAACCTTGCTGATGAGTTCTTTTTTAGTGTCGCCCCCCGACTGGCTGCCCAGCGCGGTTTTGATCGCGTAGATACTGATCCCGAGATAAATAAATCCGCTGAAGGCGAATCCCAGGCGTCTGAAAATAGCTTTCATGCCATTGCCTTTTCTGTCGGTATCGATAAAGGCCTGCATAAACCGGAGTGTAACAAATCCCAGCAATCCAAGACCAACCAGTACAAGCATTATTTTTCCGAAAGGTTGTTCCTGTATCATCTGAAAGGCCTGTTCTTTGTCGCTTTCGCGGGAACTGAGTCCAAGAGCCGTAAAAAAGGCCAGCAGGGCTACAAGGCAATAAACAAGACCTTTGGCGGAAAGGCCCACCCGTGTGAACTTCTGAAGAAGCGCCTCTTTGTTTTTTAGTCCCGATAAAATAGTGTCTGACATATCATCAGAAAAGAAAATAACGCGCCATTTAAAGGCCTGTTTCATACATAAAATTAATTCTGGTCATTAGGAGATAGCTTATTCGATCAGTCCCGGAAAAACTCTCCACCCAATTTTTTGAATCGATCTAACAAATATTCTTTAAAAGCGCGCACGTTTTGCTGTTTTTAAAAAATTAATCCGCAAAACATTCGTATGTTTTTTACTGGGAACATTGTTGAACTTTTTGAGGCACGATGTTCCCAACGTTTAAAGCCAATTTTTCGGAACCAGCCTGTTCGCGGGCTTTTCGTTTTGGCACCTTCTTTTCGGCGAATGGTGTAAAAAATTGTTTCATTCTTAAATTTTCTCTCATGAAAACAATCTCCACGTTGATCGCAATGGGCATTATTTGCTGCACGCTGACCCTGCAGGCACAATCTTTTCGCTGGGCTTCACACGCCGGGGGGCCAGGTGAGGATCTGGTAAGACACAGTGTTACCGACAGTGCGGGAAATACATTTGTCATCGGCATATTTGAAGATTCGCTGGATTTTGATCCGGGACCGGGAACAACCATGCTCGTATCAAGAGGTGGCTTTGATATTTTTCTTGCTGCTTATTCGCCTTTGGGAACGCTGGTTTATGCAAAGCAAATAGGCGGCGCAGGCGAAGATGAGGCAAGGAAAATCCATTTCGATAAAAAAGGCCATATTTATTTCTGCGGTGCCTTTGCCGATAGCGTAGACATGGATGCTTCAGCTGCTGAATTTAAACTGGGTGCCGGTGCAAACAAAGATGGGTTTGTATGTAAATACACAGTGCTGGGTAACTTTGTCTGGGCCAAACAGTTTGTTGGCGGCGACGCGGAAGTGATGGACGTTACGGCTCTGCTTGGGCGTTGTTATATAACAGGAAATTTCTGGAACCAGGTTGATCTTGATCCCTCGTCAGCGACAGATAATTTTACAAGCAACGGCCTCAGGGATCTTTTTATCTGTTGTCTGGATGAGTCGGGAAACCGCATCTGGAACCGAACAATGGGCAGCAGTGGTATGGATGGAGCCAATTGCATAGACGGAAGCATCACTGGCGATATTTTCATAGCGGGTACCTTTGCCGACCGCATGGATTTTGATCCCGGTTCAGGTGTTGATGAGTGGTATCCTCCAGGAGGCGGGCAGTATGATATTTTTCTTCTGAGACTCTGGGGCGACGATGGTAATTCTCCGAGACACGGCATGATTGGCGGACCTCAAAACGAACAGGTGAATGATCTTTCGGTTCGTGGATTGAATGAAGTGTGGTTTACCGGTCATTTTTCGGGAAAAGTCAACTTTAATCCTCGCCAGGGCGCAGCAATTGAACGCACTTCGGTGGGCGGTGAAGATGCCTTTTACCAGCTCACCGATGGGCTGCTGAATTATCAGGGCGGAGGTGTGATCAGCGGACCGGCCAACGACGACGGC
>CAZFCR010000338.1:4158-4382 GCA_964517305.1 uncultured Akkermansia sp. | reverse complement strand
CCGATCATTTCGAGGATCAAAGGATCAGTGGGCTCCTTTCCCAGCTCTATCAGCACCGCAGCGTTGTTGAGTTTTTATTCGCCAACCGCGAGAACATCACGGTGAACGAATTACTGGCACGGGAGGATCTGTCACAAGAACAGTTCCAGAAACTTAAATCGCTCGACCTGGTTTACGAATACGAAAGTATTGTGAGCCTGAACGACGCGGTGGTGGCCATGTTC
>CAZFCR010000338.1:0-4148 GCA_964517305.1 uncultured Akkermansia sp. | reverse complement strand
ACGAGCTGCAGCGGCACATCCGTTTTTACCAGGAAGCGCGTGAAATGCGTTTCCTCAGGAGCATTAAAAAATACCTGAAACGTATCAACGCCACACTCACGCGGGAGATCATCAAACTTCAGAAAAACGTTGACGATACCTACAAAAACGAAAGCAATTACCGGATCAAACTCCAGAAACTCGAAGACTACCGCGAAAAACGCGATACCATCATCGATTTTATCAAACAAACCACCCAGGTGGTTGAAGATACACGGGCGCTTTTCAGTCTTACCAACGACACCGAACTTTACGGCATTGTGCAGGCCCTGAAAGTAAGTCTGATCGAGAACCTTGATTACCTCATTGAGATCCAGACCGACATTACGGACTTCATCAACAAGATCCAGTTTCAGCTTGATGTTTACAAAAAAGCGCAGCGCCTCAAAGAGATCAAGGATCATGGCACCCTGCATTTTAAAACCAGTTTCCGCGAAGCTGTTTCCAACATCAATACCATCCGTTACAACGGCGTAAAAACACCGAAGACCAAAATCGCCATTGATTTTCTTTACACCGATGACGGACATGTTTTGTGTAAACGCATTTCTGAGAAATACAAGCTCACGCGCCTGATGGTGCGTGGTCTGGCCGACCGCATGTCTATTAACTTCAAAGACAAAGGCCTGGAGCAGCAGATCAAACTTGATACGCTGAAACTCGTGGAGCGTTTTCTTCTGCAATCCAAACAAAACCTGTTTGAGTACCTGATGGACTATAAATTTCCGAAAGCCATTGGCACTGTCACTTTCGAAGAACGCCTCTCTCTTTTTGTAGAGATCGCGATGGAATACCAGAACAGTCTTGACTTTAAATACACGCTCGTTTATTACGATTACGAAGACGCGAATAAAAATCCAAAACGGTTAGGATACACGCTGATCCTGCCACAGAAAGAAAAAGCGAAAAAAGAAAAAGTAAAAACCCAGTCATAAAAAACCATGTCAGCAGAAGAATTTTCATTACCCAAGCAAACCCACGAGATCTTCGCCGTAATGGCGCGTGGCAATTTTATTTCGAGCAACGGTACCCGCGATGGCATGAACCGTTTGTACGACATCATCAACAATCCCGATAATTTTGACAGGCTGCAGGCTTATTTTAATGTGATCCGTTACAACATTGAGCGCGGCAACAACTTTTTTTATTTTTCGAAACTTCATGAACCGAACAGTGAACTGGAAAAAAAACTGGAGCGTTTTGAAAGGTACATCGACATCATCGACCTGTTTGCGAGCATGGACAATAAAATCACCATTGGCAGCCGTTTCAGGCCGGGTGAGATTGCTGAAGAGTGTAATGCCAACGTGCGTTTAAAACAGAAATTGCAGAAAATTCCCCTTTACCGTTCAGAAACACTTCATAACAAGGTCCGCGAGATCTGCGACCTGATGAGCCGCGACTCCTACCTGGAACTCGAAGATGAAAAAACGGAATCGTACAAGGTGCTTGATTCGTACAACTATTTGCTGGACGTGATCAATGCCATTGCCATTTACGAAGACAGCGGCAATACCGACGACGCGCAGGGACTTATTTACAACTAACGCAAAAAGCGTAGAACAGAACTCACACACAAAAAGAAAAAAATCAGAGCATGGAAAATTGCAGAATATTGAACAGAATTGTTGAGATCAACATTTCGAATGTGAAATATGCAGATATAGAGCTGAGCGGGAACACCTGCTTTGTGGGGACGAACAATTTTGGAAAAACCTCGCTTCAGCGGGCCATTCTTTTCTTTTACAGCGCCAACAGCCGTGGTCTTGGTATTTCTGCATCCCAGAAACCATTTGAAGAACACTATTTCCGTTACGAAAACTCTTATCTGGTATATGAGATCGCTACCGAAGACAAACCATTTTTTGTAATCGTTTACCGCCACAACAAACTTGTTTTCCGTTTTGTAGACGCGCCTTACAGTCCTGATTTTTTCTTCAACACCAACGATGAGGCCATGAAGATCAAGGAGATCATCGCGAACCTTGATAAACGCGGCATTTACATTTCTAACCAGATCGATACCTTTGAAAGATACAGGAACATCATCTTTGGAACCGAGACCGATAAACAACTCTCGAAATTCCATTTATTAAAAGGAAACGAAAAATACCAGAACATTCCTAAGTCCATCACCAACGTGTTCCTTTCTTCAAAAAGCAGCATCGACTCAAGATTCATCAAGGATTTTATTGCCAACTCTTTAACCACTGAAAACAGCAGCATCAAGCTGGAGCAGGTTGAAAGGCAATTACGTCAGTTTAACGAGAAATATTCAGACATTGAGATCTACCTGAAAAAAGAATCGCAGCAGCTCATTGAACTGATCGACAAAAAATACGACCAGGTGCACATGCTAAAGGGCGCACAGATGGAAATGGCGGATAAACTCGGGAGCAGCCTGCGTTTCGCGGAGTCACAGAATGAGGCCATCCGTGAATCATCCAAGAAAAAAGAAGAAGAGCTGGAGCAACTCAGCAACGAGCACGAAGAATTAAAAGACAGGATAGAAGGCAAACAAAACGACATCCGCGAAGAGATCGGTTATTACGACCGCACCATTCGTGAGGCCAATAAAAAATTAAAAGATTACAAGGAAAAAAACATTGAAGAAGCCGTAGAAAAAAACGCGGAGCGTGAAAAACTACAGGTTGAACTCAACATCGCAAGAAGGGAGTACGAAAGTCTGACTTCCAATGTGGCCAGCATTGAACTGAAGTATACTTCGCTGATAGAGCAGTTGAGGAACGATAAAACCGCGTACATCAACAAGATCAATTCGCGCACCAGCGAGATCTTTAACCATTACAACGAACTGCAGTTATTGCAGAAAAACGAATACAACAAACGCGACGCCGAACTCAAACAAAAACGCGAGGAAAACCTTAGCGAAGTCAATGCCGAGATCACTTCCAAACAGATCGAATTCAACGAGCTGAAAAGCGAAGAGAAGGTGATCCGCAATACCCGTTTTTATGAGCAGGAGATCCGCAGTCTGGAAAGCGAACTTGCTGAACTCCGCGCGGTGAGTTACAAAAACAAAAGTGAGCGCGCCATCAAACAAAACATGGTTCAAACCATTCAGCGCGAATGGGAAGCTCTGGAGGTGAAACTCAAGACCTCGCTGAGCAACCGTGTGAATCAAACCAACAACGAGATCATCAAAATTAAAAATGAGATCCGCGACATTGAAGGAAAACTGAATGTGCAGCACGACGCATTTTACGGTTTCCTCGAAAAAAATGTAAAGAACTGGCACCAGACCATCGGTAAAGTGGTGAACGAAAAACTGCTTTTCCGCACCGACATCACACCGGAAATGAAACAGGAAACTGCCGATACACTCTACGGCATCAGCCTGAATCTGGAAGCGGTGGATGTGGTTTCGAAATCAATAGAAGAATATCAGTTCGAAAAAAACGAAAGACTGGCTCAGATCCGTGATCTGGAAGAATCGCTGAACCAGTTTCAGACTGCCAACAACGAAGAAAAGATGCTGGCGGCCGATAAATTCGGTAAACAACTCGGTGAATTAAAAGAAGACGTAAAAGTTCTTTCATACTCTCTTGAACTGGCTGATAAGCGTGAGAAAAAACTTCAGGATGAACTCGAAGACTGGGCAAGCCGTGCAGGCAAAGAAGTGGAACAGTCCCTTTCGGGTAACCGTCAGCGTCTCAACATCATCGAAGAAGAATTGTCGATCCTGAACAAAAAGAAAAACATGCTCCTGAATGAGTTCAATACTCAGATTGAAAAACTTCAGGCATACAATACCGAGCGTCTTGCTGAATTAAAGGAAAGACAGGAAACAGAGATCTCTGAACTGGAAGTTGAAAAGAAAAACCAGGTTAAAGATTACGAAAACAAGGAAGACGAATTATCAAAAGAAAAAGAATCGAATTTCAAGAGCAAGGGTGTTGATGCCAAACAGCTGAAATCAGTTGAAGGCCGCATGAAAGAGATCCAGGAAGCATTAAAAGAGATCGACCAGTACGCGCAGATCATCAGCGATTATTTAAAAGACAAACGCGAAATCTTCGACAAATTACCTGATCTGATCCAGAAAAAAGATGAGTTTGTAAAAAGCAACAATGATCTTTCCGCACAAC
>CAZFCR010000337.1:0-4383 GCA_964517305.1 uncultured Akkermansia sp. | reverse complement strand
GGCGGCTACGCGAAAGGCGTTTACAATGTTGTGCCGGGAACCGTGTACAATATAGTTGTGGGTGTTGCCGGGTCAGGTCCTGCGGCAGGAACAACCAGTGTTTCTTCACTTATACAAGCCACCGGTGGAGCTAACGGCACATCGGTCTCAAATCCAAATGTTGGTGGAGGGGGAGCAGGCGGTGTTGGATCTGGTGGTACCATTGCCAACAACAGCGGTGGTAACGGCGGTGGCGGTTACTGGACCTATTTTGGTGGCGGCGGCGGCGGGGCTGCCGGTCCTCTTGGAAATGGAACTGTTGGCGGAAATACTATAGTTTATACACCGGGAAATTGTTTAACACCTGGCGGCTCGGGCGGCGCAGGCGGTGGAGCACCCGGCGGAAATGGCGGCAAGGGCGCTGGTTTTGTGGATAATTTTTGCAACAGTGCCAATCCCGCTGCGCCCGGCCAGAATTACGGCGGCGGTGGTGGTGGCGGAAACGGTAACAGCAGTCCCGCGCAAACAGGTGCAGGAGGTTATTGCCTTATTGAATACGGCGCGTGTTCACCTCCGCCTTCACCAGTACTTACCAGCACAGGCAGTGCCCTGATGGTTTGCAGCGGCAGCCAGGCGAGTTTAACAGCCAGCGGAACAGGAACTGTTTCATGGCATGCAAGTCCCTCGGGAACAGCTTCACTTGGCACGGGCTCGGTTTTTGTTACCGGCTCGTTAACAGCCAACACTACTTTTTACATCCAGGATAATTCATGTGCGCAAAGCGCGAGCCGCACTGCGGTTACTGTTTCGGTAATACCTGTTCCAACCGTTAGCATTACACCTGCATCACAGATATATTGCGTCAATCAAACCATTACACTTACCGCGATGGGTGCCTCCACCTACACGTGGAGTAACAATACGGTAGGGCCGGTATTGACCTTTAGTTCTCCCGTTGTTCAGAATTATGTGTTTACCGTAACGGGAACCGCGGCCAACGGATGTACCGCGAATGCGGGCTATTTTGTTCCTGTGCAGAGCAATCCTGCTATAACTACAACGGTGAGCCCTCTGAATCCGTGTGTTGGAGATCAGGTGACCTTTACAGCAAATATGGCACTTTCTTTTGTTTGGAGTACAGGCTCAACAGGATCCGTAACTTCTATCACAATGCCTCCTACCGCGGTTGTACAGGTTACGGGAACTGCTTTTAGCGGTTGCACCTCTGTTGTTACCCTCACTGTTAATGCGGCGCCGGCTGCCACTGTCAGCATAACACCTCCGTCGGCAACCTTGTGCGCAGGTTCGTCTCTAACACTCACATCATCCGGCACTGGTAATTATACCTGGACACCCGGAGGCGTGTCTTCGACCCTGGCTGTAACGCCTGCAAACAATTCCACTTATACGGTGATCGGTGAAAATGTTTTCGGATGTAAAGATACGGCATCTATAGGCGTAACTGTGAATCAGTTGCCCCAGGTGGGGCTTAATGCAACGTCCACACTTATCTGCTCTGGCGCGTCAGCTGTTATCACTGCAACCGGCGCCAGTTCGTACAGCTGGAATGTGCCTGGTCAGGCGGCTTCTTTGACAGTAAGCCCGCAAACTTTAACAAGTTATTCTGTTACCGGAACCGATGTAAACACCTGTTCGGCCAGTGCTGTTATATCAATTTCAGTTTCAGCCTGCACGGGTTTTAAAGAAAATGAATTGTTCCGGTTTTCTGTTTTTCCTAACCCTTCCGACGGTAAGGTTGTGATTCGCGCGGCGGCAGACACTGAGATCACTTTATCAGACATGAACGGGAAGGTAGTGGAGATTTTTCGCCTTGAAAAAAACAATGCTTACACAAAGGAGCTGGAGAGTCTCGCGCCGGGTATTTATATTTTAAGGGATGTTCAGGGTAATTCTGAAAAACTTCTGGTGGAATAAAAAAATCGAATGCCGAACAATGATTTTTTACTTTTTCTGATAAAAGCAGGTTGATTACCAACCTGCTTTTATCGTTAATAAAGGGTTAATTTTATTGCTGCCTTACAAGGTGATGATTAGTTTATTAAAAATAAGACGATGACCACGTCGATAAACAACGTAGTATTTCACCAATTTCCGGTTATTAAAACTGAACGGCTTACGTTGCGCGACATCCGCATTGATGATGCCAATGAGATCTACGCGATGCGCAGCAGCGGCAGGGTAGGGCAGTTTATTCCACGGCCGCTGATGTCTGGCGACGAGGATGCAAAACAACTGGTTGAACGCACGCGGGCGGCTTATGAAAACAAACAGGGAATTGGCTGGGCCGGGATATTGCGTAACAACGAGGCCATAATCGGAACCTGCGGTTACAATACAATCGACTTCCTGAACCACAGGGCCGAGATCGGTGGTGAAATGAACGTAAATTACTGGGGTAAAAACATTGCCCTTGAAGCCGTTTCGGCGATTGTGATGTTTGGTTTAGAAAAGATGTATTTGCACAGCATTGAGGCCAGACTATCGCCTGAAAACAGGGGCGCTCTGTTTTTACTGGAAACGCTTGGGTTTGAGAAGGAAGCGCATTTTAAAGAACGGGTCTTTTTCAACGGCCGTTATTCCGACATGGTAGTTTACACACTGATCAAAGGCCGGGAAAAATATTTTTCGGACGCCGTTGTTTTTTAAAGTTTCAGTTTTGCAATAAACTCGTCCTCTTGCATTTCACGCACGTCACCCGGCTTCATGCCTGTCAGATCAAGGTCTTCAATACTTACGCGCACAAGCCTTTTGCATTCATGCCGTACCGCTTTGCACATTTTTCTGATCTGCCTGTTTTTTCCTTCAACGAGGTTAAATTCAAGCCAGGCATGTGGACGGTATTCAATAAAGGGCGGATCGCGTTCCGGTATGTCCGGATTTTTTTCCAGCAGTTTTACATCGCAGGATTTGGTGAGATACAGCCCCCTTTTTTTAACAAGAATGTCGATGCCTTCACAAAGCTGTGATATGGTTTCAGGGCTGGGCACATTTTCTACATACACAAAATACCTGCGCAGGTGAAGCCGGTCGGGATGCAGCAAACGGCGAACAATGGTTTTATCAGTGGTCAGAATCAGCAGACCTTCACTGTCGTTATCCAGGCGACCCACGGCATGCGTGCCTTCCGGAAAATCAAAATCGAGATCACCAAGCAGTCTTTGTTCGGGATAAGGACTCACAAACTGTGAGATCATTTTGTATGGTTTGTAGACGATAAAGTACCTGTTCACAAAAAAACACAAAGGTAACCTAATTTGTTTGTTTCGGGCCTTACTTTGCCGGGTGGTGCGCCTATGAAAAAATTCTTTAAAATAATCCTGATATCAATTATAGTGCTCGTTGCTGCCGCGCTGGCGCTGTTTTATTTTTATCCAAAATACGCGCAAAATATTGTTATACCAGACATAGACCAGGTTGAAAAGATCAACATTCAAATGAAAGGCGATACTGCTTTCAGTGAAGTAAGACTGCTGCTCGAAAACAAGGGTCTGTTCAAAATCAACATTGACAGTCTTGATTACGCAGTAAATTTCGACACCATGCGTGTATTGTCAAAGCAGCAGGATCTGGATGTTGTTCTGCAACCTGGTGCAAGCGATACATTTAATCTTCCGGTCGCCCTGCCGTTCAAAAGAATAGGGGAGCGCATCCGGCAGTTACAGGAACGCGACAGCGCAGACATTGTCACCGAGATCCGCATCGTTTATTCTACCTTGTTCGGAAGGGCTGTGCTGCCTCATAAAAAAACAAGTCGCATTGGCATGCCCCGCCCACCCAAGGTTACTTTGGAAAAAGTGGAGTTCGACAGGATCGAGGGCAAATTTATTCTGATGAACGCGCAGCTAAGAATGCACAACCGCGGGAAAATAGATCTTGTGGTTCGTGATTTAAAATACAAGGTAAGCGTTGAGGACCTTTTTACAGCAGAAGGAAAAGAACCCGATGCCATCACCATCAAACCGGGTGCAGTGGTCAATAAAACCATTCCAATTAAAGTGAGGATAAAAAAAGGATTCAAAACAGCCAGGCTTATTCTTACCGATCAGGATGTGGTGAATTATAACCTGGACATCAGCGCGAGCCTGGAAGCGGAAAAGTTAGGAGATGAGCCTGCCGGTGTTACCCTGAATAAAAAAGGCAAGTTTGAATTAAAGAAGTAAAAATTCTGGTTTGGAAGCAATGTCCAAAAATCCTAACTTTAAATATGGCCAGGATCTATTTTATTTTAGGTGGTCTGTTGTTATTAACGGGCTGCGGCAGAAAAACAACAGATAATTCCACTGAAAACTATCTCACCACTTCCATTCAGAACCGGTCTGAAGCCATCAGCGAATTGGTCAGTAGGGGAGATACCTTGCTGCCGGATCTTCAGAAAATTGAAAA
>CAZFCR010000336.1:238-4395 GCA_964517305.1 uncultured Akkermansia sp. | reverse complement strand
AAATCCCTTACATGCTCGACGTCCTGGAGCTTGATAGTGCCTCTCTGCGATTGAAGGCGTCTATGCTGGAGATTGAACAAACCATATCAACATGGCCACAACTTGCTTCAGCGGTAACGATGGGTGGCGGCATTACAGCTGACGTAAGTCGACGGATCTTACTGAATTATTTCACTGAGTCTGGCCGTTATCACGTCGATGTGGAGGAATTGATCGGGAACAAACCAAGATCTGTATTTACGCCGGAGCAAGTACTTCAGCATGGAATTATTAAACCAAACGAACTTGCCAGCCTGGTATCGGCAAGCAGTTCGAAAGGCCTGCATCTTGATAAAGGAATTGTGGAACAACTTGTTACTGCGGGTTGTAATGCCCCTTCAGGTGGTAATTCACAGCCCTGGAGATGGGTGTACCGCAATGGGATTTTATATCTCTTCAATGCCTTTGAGGGCGATCAATCATTTCTCGGCTATAACGATTATTCGAGTTACGTAGCGCTCGGAGCCGCAGCTCAAAATATAATTTTACGGGCAGCCGAATCTGGTCTTCAGGCTTCATATCAGGTTTTTCCTGATAAAAAATTAAACAACCTGGTCATGCAGTTTGAGTTTACAAAGGGCGAAAAGCAGAATTCAGAAATGGCGAGCGCCATCAACATGCGCTTAACAAACAGGAAGCTTGGGAAGCGTCAAGTCATCGAGGATTCAATTTTAACTGCGTTAAAAGCCGCCGCTTCGGAGCAAAGTGAAGAAATTAAACTTCAGTTTTTTACTGGAGAAAAGGAGCTCGATGATATTGGTGATCTTCTCGGAGACCTGGAATCAATAAGGTTGCTGGAAAAAGCAGGGCATCGCGATTTTGTTTCTGAGATCAGGTGGACTGTGGAAGAAAATAACAGGACGAGGGATGGGATCGATCTCAGAACGCTTGACCTTACCAATAGCGAAAAAGTGGGTCTGGAGGTGGCAAAAGACGAAAAAGTGATTGAGATGTTAAGGGATTGGAACGGTGGCGGAGCATTTAAAAAGCTGACGAAGAAATCGGTAGATGCTGCAAGCGCAGTTTGCGTGCTTTCGATGAAAGGAAGAAGTCGGGAAAATTTTTTAAGGGGAGGGATGGCATTACAAAGAGTTTGGTTGACCGCCAATTCGCTGGGCATTTCATTTCAGCCATTGGCGGCTTCAGTATTCCTCTTCGCACGGTTAATAGATGCTAAAGGAGCAGGATTGAGCAATGAAGCGATCAGAAAATTAAAAGCACTGAGACCTACATATGAAAATACATTTTTAATTCGCGATGATTGGTCAGAAATATTTATCTTTCGATTGGCTAAAAATGCTGAGCCGGAAATTAAATCATTACGAAAGCCGTTAGAAGAACTATTTTGTTTTTATTGATGCAGGACCTAATGTGATAGCCTTTAAAGCAATAATGAGTGATGAAAAGTCATAAAGCCAAACATCATCTGATACATAGCACGCTGCGGGAATTGACGAAAGTGTCTCTAACTTTACTGCCTTTACTACAAATGTAGTGCCTTCAAATACGATTAAAAATTTTGCTACAATTAGCTGTATTATAACTCCGAAGGTAGTTTGTATTCGGAAATCCCAAAATTTACTTGTTGTTCGTTTCAGGCAATGAGAATAAATAACCATTTTGCCCTTTTTGTTTTACTCCAACGATACGTCCATACTTCAACGCTTTTGTTAAATGTGCGGAGAGGCCTTTCTGTTTATCTGTAAGAGTTCGAAATAGTGGATCGGCGTTCCAGAGTACCGAGATTATTTCAGATGATCTTAGAGGTCTTTCAGCTGCCTTGAGAATGAATACGATCTTGTCAATCCATGTTGCTCTAATGTCATAAGTTCTTCCAAGCTTTAAATCAGCTACGCGTTTGTAATCTTCCATTTCAACCTGATTAATCGCCAGCTTCTCTTCCAGTTCTTTAATTTTCTTGTGCTTCTCTTTAATACTTTCATAGTTTGACATAAGTAGATCCACCAGTTCTTTATCCCGTTTCTGAAGTTCCAGTACCAATGCAACTAATTCTTCCTTGTTTTTTTGTTGCAATGACCAACTTGCAAGGTATTGCATCGCTAAATCCTTATAATCCATAGTCTATTAATTAAATTATTATTGTATTTCCGCATAATTCAACACGAACAGAGTACTTTCCCGATATGTTTTAATCAAGATTGCATGACTCTACTATTGCTCCATATATTGTTCTTATAGTGTTCTTAATTTGTTCTTATGATGTTCTTATATATGCCTTATATTGTTCTTAACATAAAGATAATACTCCCCAATGACTCCGCAAAGCCTCCCCAATCAAATTATAATGAACTCTAACACTCAATTAGGCTCTTTTTGCTAGTTTCGCTCGTGGTTAACAGCGATCAAAAGCCTTCAAACTATTTCATTAAACCAGCTTTACCGAAAATTTCATTTTGCAAAATGAAACCTATTTTATACATTTGTGTATAATATGTAAAATACTGTCATGCTAGCATTCAAATTGGAAAACTTCGCAGATACACTCAGCATTGATAAACTTGCTGATTTATATGAGCCTATCACCGAACAGCGTCTCACCGTGAAAGACACTGGTATCAATTACCGGGTCATTAATCACTGGGACAATAAGGGCCTGATTAGATTCGGACGCAACTCAAAGGAAGGAAACAGAAAATTCAGTTTCGTTGACTTTATTTGGATTAAAGTAGTGAATGAGCTTCGTTCATTTGGTGTTCAACTACCCCTGATCAAGAAAATAGCAGATGACGTGTATGAGCCAGTTCCTGTATTGGATATGATGGATGGGCTTGCTAATAATATTGACTCGTTAAAGGACTTTAATGGCGAAGGGAAGGAAGAGTTCCTTAAGTTTCTTAAGTCAGGGGCATATAAATCCATTGCTAAAGATGAAGTCGATCCCGATTTTAATTACTTACAGGTTCTCATTGTGGAAGCTCTTGCCTCTAACAACCTTGTTTCATTGATTGTTTTTGACGATGGCGAATGGTTTCCTTACATAAAAAGCAAGGAACAGAATTATCCGCAGGAATGGATCAGAAAAAAAGAGAGTCGGTCTCAGGTGCGTATTAGCCTCTCAGAAATTATCTATCGTTACATAGTATTGGATGCTTTCAAAGAATACAGTAATATGTTTAATCTCTTTAATACCAAAGAATCTACGCTCCTGAATCATATCAGAGAAGGAGGCTACAAAAAGATATATGTGCTCTTTAAGTCCAAAAAGCGCGAACCAGTTGAGTTCCTAAAGGGCAAGACAGTGTTGGCGGAACTTGCGGAAATTATTAGAGAAGGGGAATACAAGGAATTTATTTTAACAGACAAAAAGGGGAAAGAATTCAGGATCAAGGAAAATTCTGCAGAAGAAGACGCGGCTCAATTAAAGGAACGAGAAAAGATATTTGAGGAGTTTGCACCGATGATCGCTGAGCATAAGGTGCGTTATGGAAAATCTAAAAAGTCCAAATCGAAAAAATAGGAAGCAGTCATGGCAAATAAAGAACATAAGCGCCTGACGATAGCCGAACTCCGGCAGTTTCAAGGGTTTGAAGGTTATACAGACGAACAGGCAGAAGAAACTATTAAGACCTTAGAAAAAATATCCATCCTCTTTTACAGGCTTCATATGAAAAACAAAGAGGTAGGGAAAACATATAAATTAACTCACCAGGAAGAATTGCCGAAAGAGAAGAAATCCAAAAAAGGACAGAAACATGAAAACGGAAAAGATGGAGAACAATCACACGCTGCTTAAAAGCTTCGCTAAAGGAAGTGAAATGAAGATTGCGAAAATCGGCTCGCAGAGTTGTGTAATCTATACACGCGTAAGCTCCAAAGAGCAAATGGACACTAACCAAAGCCTTGAATGGCAGAAAAAATATTGTGTCGAATATGCCCAAAAAAACCAGTTTGTTATTAGAGGATATTTTGGTGGCACGTATGAGAGCGCAAAGAGTGACGAACGTAAGGAGTTTAACCGGATGTTGAAATTTGTGAAAGCCAGTAAGGATAAAATTTCTTTTATTCTTGTCTATAGTCTCGACAGGTTCAGCCGTACCGGTGATAGCGCCATTTACATTGCAGGACAGTTGAAGAAAACGGGTGTAAATATTATAGCT
>CAZFCR010000336.1:0-228 GCA_964517305.1 uncultured Akkermansia sp. | reverse complement strand
TACGCAGCCCATTGACACGAATTCGCATGCTGGTGTGCTGCAACAAAATATACAGTTCATTTTTAGTAAGTATGATAATGATATGCGCAGGCAAAAAACCATCGACGGTATGCGCGAAAAGTTATTGCGTGGAGAGTGGATTGCACACGCGCCTGCTGGGTATTCGTATGTGAAGGGTGCAGAGAAACAAACTATTGTCATTAATGAAAAAGGCAAACTGATTAAAAT
>CAZFCR010000335.1:0-4427 GCA_964517305.1 uncultured Akkermansia sp. | reverse complement strand
CTTTTGTGCGCAGTAACCTGCGGTACGTTGTTCAGAAAGAGGAAAATAAAATTCAGCGGCTTTATAAATTAATTGCGCGGCTCGGCGGATCAGGAATTATTTATGTGCGCAACCGCAAACGCACCGAAGAGCTTGCCGCGCACCTTTCGGCCAACAAAATTTCGGCGCGTGCTTACCACGCCGGTTTAAAATACGACGACCGGCAGGCCGTGCAGGACATGTGGATCAACAACCAGGTTCAGGTGATCTGCGCTACCAACGCTTTTGGAATGGGCATCGATAAACCTGACGTGCGTTTTGTACTGCACCTCGATTTACCTGAAAGCCTGGAAGCTTATTTCCAGGAGGCCGGCAGGGCAGGACGGGATGGTAAAACCGCGTATTCAACCATTTTTTTTACCGGAGCTGATCAGGACCGGCTGACTGACAACTTTAAATATACTTTTCCGGAGCCCGACTATATTCAGAATGTTTACCAGGCAGTTTGTAATTATTACCAGGTGGCTGTGGGGGCTGGCAATGGCACCAGCGTGGATTTCGACATAGACCGGATCTGCAGGAGTTATAATCTGCAGGCGGTTCCGGTATATAACAGCATCCGCATCCTCGAAAAGCAGGGTTATTTTTCACTGCTCGACGCAGGTTTTGAACCGGCAAAATTAATGATGCTTGCCGGCAAAGAAGCCTTGTACGAGTTCCAGCTGCGTTTCCAGAAATTTGAACCGCTCATAAAAACCCTGTTGCGCAGTTACGGCGGTGTGTTCGAGAATTATGTGTTTATCAACGAAAAAGACCTCGCTTACCGCGTGAAACTCAGCACCGACAAGGTGATTGAATACCTCAATTTTCTTTCCCAGGAAGGTGTGCTTTCTTATATTCCACAAACAACCCTGCCTAAACTGGTTTATTTGCACGATCGTATTCAATCTAAACACATTGATCTTGACCCCGCCAATTACCAGCAGTTAAAAGATAAACACCGCGAGCGGATCACAGCTGTGATCGACTACACCAATAACAACAGTCTGTGCCGCCAGGTTCAGCTGCTCATTTATTTTAACGAGATCAATTACGCCGACTGTGGTCATTGCGACGTATGCATCGCGGCCCGGCCCAAAGATTACGACAAGATCAAAAATTCAATTATCAGCCTACTTGGCAGCGAAAGTTTTACGCTCGATGAATTGCGGTCTAAGCTTCCCGATGGTTCCGACGAGAACTGGGTCAAGGCTTTCAACGAATTGATCGACGATGGCATGGTGTTCGAAGAAAACCTGCGTTATCGTTTAGGGCAGCAGCCCGGTTAATTTTTGATCAGTTTGGTGGCCGGTGCAGCGGCTTTATTCGCTTCACGCATAAAATAAATACCCGCCGGTAATTCGTTTATCTGAATTTTATTGGTACCCGAATTCAGGTTTCGTTTCATCAGCAGTCTGCCCGAAAGATCGCTGATCTCAATCAGGGTAGGCTGAAAACTGTTGATGAAAACTTCTTCGCGTGCCGGAACTGGAAATACAATTAAACGCTTTTCGATCAGGTGTTCTGTGATGTTTGTATAAAGCGCCGGGCCCGATTGCCCGAGGTATTCTACCGAGCAATTATTATAAACCCTGAACCGCCAGTCAGAAAAATAATCACAACCGTTGTTGCAGGTGCCCCAGCCGTAGGTGTAGGTGAGGTCGGTGTAAAGCAGGTTCAATGAATCTTTGATCTCTTTAACATCGTTGTAACTTTCTTCAGGCAAAGCGTCAATCACATTCTGAATGGCTTTAAATTCTTCGCACAGCGCTTTAATATTCAGGTTACTGTCTGCCTTGAAGATCACGAGGTCGTAATTGGTGGATTGGTAATAACCATAGTTCTGAAGGTTGTATTTATTCATCAGAAAATCAACACTGATCTGCCCCGTTGGATATTTGCTGTTTCTCAGGCTGTCCATCCATGCAAGTGATCCCGGTGCTTTTACATGGAACCTCACCAATTCAGGCTGTGTTTTTGTGTGCAGGTTTAACATGGCTACTACGGTATCTCTTGCAGGAATGCTGGTTGCATTGTACACTGCAATCAGGGCGTTCAGGTATTGGTTGGAGAGCGATTGGTTGATCTTCACCGAATCGGTATAAGTGCTGTTGAGTTTAAATGTGTTGCGCACCGCCAGCCTGTCGGCATCGTCGCGGTATTTTTTTACAATGCTGTCGGGACCGCTGCAGCTGGAAGGCACGCCCTGGGCGTGAACAAGGAGACTGGAAACCAGAAAAAGAACAGAGAGTAAGGATTTTGTCATAATGTGATTTTAAAAGATTTTTATTTCGCGCGATTGGCGGCTTGGTATGTCGTATTCAAAAGTTTTGTATTCGTGAAAGAGGATCTGTTCGTTGATTATTCTTTTTAAAAGCAGACTGTATGTCATTTCTCCGGTGTTCAGTACCATTTTCGGGCGCATATAAATGCGGTTGTCACAGTTTTTGAAAAGGGTATCGGTCTTCATGCTAAGCAGATTGCATCTGAATATACCGGATGCGTTAGACCAGTAAATGTTCTGATCGTTCTGATCGAGACACAGGTTTGAAAAATGGGCCGGCGCCGAAGCACCCTTGTAGGGACCGGAGATTAAATTTTTTTCCGAATAGTCTACCATGTTCCGGAGTACAAGCGTCACAATGTTGTCGGTTATTTTTTGTCTGATCACTTTATCACTTTTTTTGAATGGTGCGTGGTGTGCCATGGTGTGTGGAAGCGCTGTGATCGTTTGTCCGAAGCGGTTGGCTTTTACAAGTTGTGCGGGAACATTGGCATAAGCTTTCTGAAAAAAATACATGTTGTCGCCGGTGTAGTCCCAGTGCGGGTTGTGCGCAACGTTGATTTTACTGACTGCGGTAAGACTGTCGCCGTTTGTTTTAATTCTGTAAATATTGTCCTCGTAGGTACTGAAAAGTATCCAGCCGCGTGCATTCACGTCTGGGGTAAAATCATCAATATTGGCAAGAAACTTCTGTTGTTTTGTTTTAAGATTGATGTTGAACATTTTATTGTACCCAAACAGGTCACCGTCAACTACCACAATCATTTCATCGCCGTTAAGAGGATTGCGCATGAAAAAATTTACATTTTTATTCACGTCAACTGTACTGTCGGTCCATCCAAACGGACCCGGTGGCGCGGGAATTTTTTTGCAGGCATAAATACCGGTATCGGCGCTGTTTGCTGGATTAGGCGCCGGTTCTTCTGTCGCAGGAGGCTCGGATCGTCTTTCTTTTTACAGAACGAAAACACCATCAGCATCAGTAGAAAAACGAATGGATATGTCCTGTTTAAAAAGCGCATACGCTAAGATAGGAAAAAAGCCCTTAGGGCTTTGCAATCGGGGCAGCTGTATTTTTCCAGCGTGTGGTATTGATGAGGTGGAGCACATCTTTTTTAAGATAATCCACCACAATTTTAAGTGAATCGATGTTCGGAACAGAATTAAAATAAAGTGCCCCCCGGAGGAAATGTTTGCTGCTGTCGGTCAGATAAAACTGCAGTGAGGAAGCGGTGTTTCCCGCGATGTCGAAAAGCAGGCCGTAAACCTGAGCGCTGTCTTTTAAAATTACAATTTCATCAAGGCCCGTGGCTTTTACCTGGTGGCGGTTGGCAAAGTCGTGAGAGTCGTCGAGGTATTGCGCCAGGTTGTTGTTTACCGCTTTATAGCTCAGGTGAACGGTGGCGTTGAATTTCGGAAATTCCAGGTTGAGCCAGCAGGGTTCTGCGCCTTTATGTCTGTCCTGCGTAATGCGGCTGTAGGAAGGAATTTCGAAACTGTAAGGACAAAGGCTGTCGTACAGCCGGTAACTTTTTTCCGGAAAATAAATTCTTGGATAACCGCGTGGTTTGGGGGAATAAACGGTTTCATCATCGTCATCAACACAGGCCACAAAAAACAGAATGATCAGCGTAATGATGAAGATGATTTTTAATCCGGTTGTTTTCATAAAGGGGTTTAGCACAAAAATAAACCACCACGCTCAGGATGCTGAACGCGGTGGTGTTTTTTATACAATCCGCCTGTTAATAAGGGAGACCCTTGCTGTCAATGTCGTTGCTGATGTTGGAATCAAAGCTTTGGCCGGGACCGGTATTGGTTTCTTTGCGTTGCAGCACAACAAAATTTTCGCCGATAATTTCGGTGATGTTTTTTTTCTGTCCCTCTTTATCGGTCCACTGGCGTGTTTGAATTTTACCTTCAATGTACACCTGGCTTCCTTTTTTAAGCAGTTTTTCGCCATTCTGAGCCAGGTTGCGCCATAAAACAATGTGATGCCATTCGGTGTGATCAGCGCGGTTGCCGTTTTTATCTTTAAAAGTTTCGGTAGTGGCCAGGCTAAAACTCAGTTTGGGAATATTGCCTTCCAGGTATTTGATTTCAGGGTCTCTGCCCAGGTTGCCGA
>CAZFCR010000334.1:0-4436 GCA_964517305.1 uncultured Akkermansia sp. | reverse complement strand
GGTTAGAAAAGCAGGACTTACTTATCATCGATGACTTTGGAATACAGCCACTTGACGCACAAAGTCGAACTATGTTACTGGAGATCATTGAAGACCGCCACGCAAAAAGATCTACTATCTTTACTTCTCAGGTGCCTGTGAATAAATGGTACGAAGTTATTGGAGAAATAACGATTGCCGATGCTATTTTAGATCGCATTGTACACGACGCACACCGCATGGATTTAAAAGGAGAATCTCTACGGAAAAAGAAAGCAGAGCAACAAGAAAAAACAGATAAAAACTAAACAGAAAAATGACCGTAAAACAACCGAAACTCTTGACCAAAAAATCATCTCTAAATGGGTGGTCAATTTAACGCGGAATTAGGTGGTCAGTTTAAGCGGAATATCCAGTTCAGGTTTTTTTCTTAGATCAGAAAGACAATGTCCATTTAACCGACCGAAACACAAGAAAAGCAATACGACAGGCGCTTGAACGGCGTTTTGTAGATAATCGTCCAGAGAGGGTTGTTTTCGATTCTGAAGAGGAACTGTTTAATATTTTAAAGGAGATAGACTTTAGTTTGATCAATCAAGGTGGTGGCAGATACCATATAATTGATAATAGTATCATACTTGAACTCAGAAAAATAATGCTCACTCATGAGCAAGGCAATTTCAAGTACTTAAAAACAAAGTATGTTGACCGGGACATACATGATTATTTTTATTCTCTTTCGTTTAAGGGTATTGATATAGAACGCAGTCAATTTTTAAACCTTTTTAAGGCCAAGGAGTTTATACAGGGCGAGGCGGATCTGAATATAGACGTGAATCGTCATCCGGTTACCTTGGAACAAGCCATTGAGAGATGCACCGAAAGCTCGTTCAATTTTAGTATTGCGTCTACCAAAAAGTATCCGGCCGCAGCAAGAGATATTTGTACGACATTAGATCGCGATCCGATCCAAATGGTGAATCCACCAAATCCTCGCACGTACGAAGATGCAATAAATAAGGCACTCAGTTATGCGGCTAACTTTAATGATTTCCTGTTGACGCTCGATGAAAATGCGATTATCAGTCTTGGAATAATGGATCAAAAGACGAAGGACGATTTACTTTTTTTGTATAGTAGAGATCGTGAGAAGAATGATACTGGTAAATTGATCTACAGGATGCATAGTATGGGGTTTCTTGAAGAATATGAAATAGATTATAATCTGAACAGTCTTTTTAAATGTACATTCAAAAAATACGATGATATAGATCGATATATTCCCAAAATCGAACAATACTTACGCCGATATCTTTCGGAAACAAAAGCTCTAGATCAGATTACTCAGCTTAAGACCCGCCTTACTAATGCCAGCCTAACCGACAATATCTTAACGTGTTTAAATTTTCTTGCGGAATTTTCTAATCGAGAAATAGCGAACAAGAAAATCCGGGCGACAGATGAAGTTCAGCAAATGTTACTCACTTCTTTAACCGATAAAACAGTAAATACTGATTGGTTTACACAAAACTTGTATATAAAAGAACAGATATATTTTTATTTCAACGCAAAGTATGCTCGTATCGACTTTAGAATCGATGGTCAACCTTATTCTTTGGTGGATGATTATCACGCTAATCGCATCTCGAAATTTGAAATACTTGGCAAGTACCTCGATGTTTTCCATTTAGATGGCACGGAGCAGAATAACTACAAACACATGATCGGTTCGTGCAAAAAGATGCAGCGGTCTTTACCAGAAACTGTCCAGAATGAGGATTGGGTAATTCGATTACTGAAAGCGTTTGCTATGTATTCAATTAATAATCTTTCTTACGTGAGTGAGGCAAATGGCGATCTCGAATCCGGCTTCGACAATTTGTACAAGGATGTATCGGCTCATAATGGAGAATTTGAAGTTATCGAGCCTATTTTTACGATGTACTTTCAAAAACTGGCGCAACATATTCGCCATGATAATCATTCTTTCAAGGATATTAAATTAATCCGATCCAAGCTTCTTTTAAAAATGCAGGTGCTTGGAATCGATAAACTTATTAGTAGAAATCTAGAATTAACAACCCAAGCCTATGCCTAATTACGACGAAATAATTCAGCAGTCCCAGGTAAATGTGAAGTCATTAAGCGAAAAGCTTAAGGATCTGGATAAATTGCACCAGGATATAAAAGCGCTAATAAAGCAACCCGAAATCTTTGATGCAAAATTCCAGGAAATAGTGAAGTTGACCCGGGAATACACAGATACGTTAGGTACTGCCACAAAGCAGTATCTGGACGGTAATAACACATTGTTTGTTTCCAAATTGCAGGAGCTGTCCGGTAAATCGAAAGAATTTCAAGGGAAAATTGATGAATTTAAAGGCGAGATCCAGCGTTTGGAAAAGGTTGATCTGGAACTACATTTTTCAAAGCATCAGAAAACTCTTTCAGATATTTTTGGAGCGGTAAATTCTATTAACTTACTTCTTACTGGAATTTCTCAGGCACAGGCTGAATTCGCCCCCAAATTGTCAGTCCTGCAGGAAACAATAATTACTTCAAAGAAAGAAACAATTGAAGCGTCAGAAAAGCTCTCAGAGAAAGTATCTGATCATCTTACTGGGCAAGACACTGAAGCACGAAAACGTGAGCAGCATTTCAAAGAAGAAGTAAGACAGTTAAACGAGCACATAATTGAAATCCAGAAGAAGATAAAATTTGGCCAAATTATTCTGGTTGTTGGACTAGCCGCTTTATCGGCGCTAACTCTGTTCATGATATATAAACTGTAGCTCTTACCAATGAATAAGAGATCGGATTATCGATATTAAGAAGTTACGCGGCGAGGGCCTGAAGCGTGAACTATAACACAATCAATTAGTAATGAGTTTAATTGAAAATTTAACAATTCAAGGGTATGGAGCTTAGTCTATATAGGGAATATACGTCACACTATGAGCAGAATGCAAGAACAATAAAAGTTAGGAAGACAATGCCATTTGTTAATAGGCACTCAGCCATACCGGTTAATTTTAAACGAACAAGTATGGGCAACTTTGACTTAAGTTTTAATAAAGAAGGAAGACTTATCTCCGCAATTCATTACTCGACCGACGTTCTTCGTAGAGTTTTCACTTATAATTTCTTTGCAGAACCGGCACTAGAACTCGCGTATCGAGTAAATACTAATGAACTGGTTGAAGTATGTGAATTTGAATATGATGCTTTTCAAGAGTTGCAGACTATCCGCAAAAAATACCTTAGCCAGAACGACGGTGAAAGCTATAATTATATTGCGGAGGAACGTTATGTGCACACAAAAAATCAACAGGTTATTGAGCTGCTTAACTTCGAAAACGAGGATCGTATTTATACGACTATCAACGCTTTTGATGACCAGAAAAGACTTACAGAAACCAAGTATTATCACGACAGAAGTGATTACGTATATGGCGTTGGCATTCGATACCCTGTTCATGGCAAAGAGGAGTTTGAAATTGATGAGTCTGGCCACCAAATAGGCTCACCATTTAATGACTCAGCGGAGGAAAGAAAATACAATGATCGAGGTCATTGGACATTTGACGCAATGATTAACGATCGAGGACCTGTGTATTATTATGAAAGAGACCTTACGTACTGGTAGCTGAATGCAGTAAGTAAAATTTTATATTTGCTTAGAAAATCACTCAAAATCTTATCCATGGCAAAATTTTTAAATACTACCGGAGTCTCATATCACTTGGAGGAACTCATTAAAGGCACAAAAGACCGCTTAATCTTAATAAGCCCTTATCTCCAATTCACCGACAGGATAAAAGAGCATCTAAGTAACCTCAACATCCAGAAGCGGGACATACGTATCGTATACAGGGAGAACAAACTTCAGTTTGAGGAGAATAATTGGCTGGAAAGCCAGATTGGTATCCGCACCAGTATTTGTAAAAATCTCCATGCAAAATGTTATTTAAACGAGAATGAGGCAATTATTACGTCCATGAACCTTTATGAGTTCTCACAGCAGAACAATAATGAAATGGGTATTTACATTTCGAAAGCGCAGGATCCGGAGCTTTACAATGCTGCTCTCGACGAAGTTCAGCGCTTGTTAACTATAAGTGAGGAGATACGAGTATCAGTCAAAAAAGTTGCTCCTGAGGCAGCCTCAAAAGTCGAAAAGAAGCCTCAAGACGAGAAAAACAGTTCCGGAAGATCAAATTCTGGTAGCAATGGATACTGCATCAGGACCGGTGTTTCAATTCCTTTCAATATTGAGAAACCCATGAGTTACGATGCGTTTAAGTCTTGGAGTAAATACAGCGACCCAGAATACTCGGAGAAATACTGTCATTTTTCCGGTGAGGCGTCAAATGGCGACACTTCAGTTTCCAGACCAATTCTAAAAAAGAACTGGAAGAAGGCTAAAGAAGCATATAATCTGTGATGAACAGAAAATA
>CAZFCR010000333.1:0-4470 GCA_964517305.1 uncultured Akkermansia sp. | reverse complement strand
CACCCCACATTACCCCGCCAACCAGCAGGATGAGGATCGTAAAAAAACCGCTGATGTTGACCTCACCACCAATAATATAAGGTTCAATAAAATAGTTATCGAGTGTTTGAACCACCAGGATCACAACCAGTGCGCCAAGGGCAACATTCATATCTGCCGTTACAAGCGCCACGGCAAAAGGAAAAAGTCCGCCAACAATGGATCCCACGTAAGGTACAATGGTTAACAGGGCTGCAATAAATGCGAGCAGAAACGCGCTCTCGAGGCTGATGATCAGAAATCCGCAGGTAAACAGCGTGGTAAAAATGAGAATAGAAATAACACGGCCCGTAAGATAACTCTGGGCTACTTTGCTCACCTGCCCGATCACCCGTTTGGTTTCATCGGGATTCTGGCCTGTGCCGCTGATCTTTATAAAAAAAGCTTCGTATTTATCCCTTTGCAGTAAAAACAGGAACGTAAAAATTAGCACGATCACAAACGTGGCCACGATGCCCGCAAAACCAGTTACAAAATCCTTAAACAATCTGCCGGACGACTGCATAAAAGATTTCAATTGTTTGCTGATCATCTCGTCCTGCTTTTTTTGTGTAACACTGAGTTTTGACGTGATGTAACTCTGAGCCTTCTGCATGAACTGCTCCGATTTTTTTTCAATGTCCTCCGAACGTTCCGCCAGTTTTTTTGATTGCATGTAAACCAGCATACCAATGCCTACAGTGGCCATTACAAGAATTAAAACAGAAATAAAGGCGGTAAATCCACGCTTTATGCCCCAGCCTTCGAGGCGGTTAGAAAGCGGTGTGAACAACATGGCAAAAAAAACGGCGAATGTTACCGGAATAAGCACTTCTTTGCCAAAATGCAAAACGAGGCAAATCAACACCGCGCAGAGTAAAAACTGGTTCGCCTGTTTAAGCGAAATTTTGTCTGTCATATTATTAAATATGAATAAAGATGATCAAATACAGTACCATCCGGCGGGACGCGCTTTGACCCGCTATTTTTTTAAGCCAAGACAAATAGGGGAAATAAATCCACGCATCTTTCCATTCGTTTTGAATTGAACTGTAAGAGGGCATAAAATTTGACACAACCCCGTATGCCATCACTGAAAAGAAGTCTCAATCTTACTGAAGTAGTATTTTTTGCATCCGGCGTCATCCTCGGCGCGGGCATTTACACAGTGATCGGCAAGGCTGCCGGACTGGCGGGCAACATGCTCTGGCTTTCATTTCTGTTTGCCTCGCTTACAGCGCTCTTCACCATTTTTGCCTACGCAGAACTGGCTTCGTTGTTTCCAAAAGCGGGCGGTGAATTTTTTTATGTAAAGGAAACGCTGGGAAAAAAAATCGCCTACATGATCGGCTCTGTAGTAGCTCTGGGAGGAATTGTAGCAGCTGCGACCATCGCGCTCGGATTTTCGGGTTACTTCTCTGAATTACTTGAGGTGCCGCAGGCGATCACTGGCCTCGGCATTACAGGACTTATTTTATTGGTCAACATCAGTGGCATCAAACATTCCTCTGCTTTTAACATCGTTTTTACCATTGTTGAAGCGGGCGGTTTGTTGTTTGTGATCTTCTCCGCCCTTCCGCAACTGGGCAGCGTTAATTACCTGGAGCCTGAAGAACAAGGCCTCGCAGGCATTCTCGCGGGAGCAGCCCTCAGTTTTTTTGCTTTCACCGGTTTTGAAGATACCGTGAAACTGGCAGAAGAGACAAAGGAACCAAAAACCACAGTACCCAAAGCCCTCTTTATTGCTTCCGCGATTGTGATCCTGCTTTACCTCGTGATCACTGTTCTTGCGGTGAGTGCAGTGCCTTATGCTGAGTTGGGTGAATCGGAACATCCGCTCTCTACCATCGCAGAAAAAAGATTTGGAAAAACAGGCGCCACCGTACTCGCCATCATCGCGCTTTTTTCTACTTCCAATTCCCTGCTCTCGAACATGACAGGCGCTTCGCGGGTTGTTTACCAGATCGGAAAAGAAACAAAATGGTTATCTCTTTTTTCAAAAGTATCGCAAAAAAGAAAAACACCCGTACCTGTACTTTTGCTCTGCGCCTCTGTAAGCGCGGCCTTTGTGCTCATCGGCGACATCAGCAAAGTAGCCCTCATTGCTAACTTTTTTGTATTCATCACTTTCCTCACCGTTAACTTTACACTCATTTATTTACGCGTCACACAACCAGAGCTTCGTCCTGCATTCAGGGTGCCACTCAACATCAAAAATATTCCCGTGATTCCCATTCTCGGCATTTTATCCGTTCTTGTACTCATGGCTTTTGCCATCCGCAGCATTGCTGAATTTTAAGCTGGCATGGTATTTTCAGTTAAAGGCCAAATGATCTTTTATGGTTGCCTAAAAACAACCCGTACTGGCCAAAGGCCGCAAGAAAGATGTCATTTTAGGGCTCCTTGATGGGGCCTTTTTTTTTGCACGAAAAAACATTAGGCCTGAATCCCTGATCCAAAGCGCTCCGGCGGGAATGTTCCGCTGTTCAGCCGGAGTTCAGGGCGTTTTAACCAAAATCCAGTGTGTAACCCTTTTCCTGTTGTAGTTTTATTTCAGGAAACGGCAACGAGACGCCGGTCCTGCCAGAATTAAGAATGTGAACTTACACTCACATGTCTGAAACTAATGAAAGGATAACAGCCCCAAGGCTCTTGTTCAGCCATCGGTAAACAGCTTCCTCATCTTTCCTCAGGACCGAGGAGGAAGCGACCAGCCGAACATTCTCTCTTATTAAAGCCTCCCCCAGCGGAGGCTTTTTGCATTTTATGGGAAACAGACTGCCTGCCTTTTTTTTACCTTCAATTAAAATTCACATTTTTTTTCATCTCACAGGCGCAAAGGATGAACTTTGATCCCTGCCCGGTGTACAGAAATAGAAAAGGAATAAACGATGCGGCTAAAAAAAATACCGGCACAATGCAGCGACGAGGAACTGATGCAGCTTGTATCAGACGGCGAGCTCAGGGCGTTTGACGAACTGTATCAGCGTTACAGCAAACGACTGATGGCTTATTTTACCAGGATGCTCAACTTCAACCGCGGACTTGCGGAAGATGCTTTGCAGGACCTTTTTTTAAAAATAGCCGAACATCCGGAAACCTTCGATCCATCACGTTCCTTCAAAACCTGGATCTTCAGCATGGCTTCCAACAGCTGTAAAAACTTTTACAGGCACCGGGCGGTGGTGCAGAAAAACAAAGAACAACTGGTTTGGGCGGAAGAAAACAGAACAAATAATTTTTTCACAACACTCGCTGCTACCATAGATGGCGGTGGTTTCAGAAAAATGCTGGAAGAAGCGCTCAATGAACTGCCGATGGAAAAAAAAGAAGCCTTTATCCTCAAATACCAGGAAGATAAAAGCATCACCGAGATCGCGCAAATTCAGAATTGTCCGGAAGGCAGCGTCAAATCAAGACTTCATTATACCATCAAAGTACTCGAAAACAAACTCAGCATCTTTAATCCCCAGAACCAATGAAACCAGATCAGCGATTTTTTAATGAGCAGCTCCGCAAAAACATGTCTGTTAACCGGCTCGGATTAAGGGAAGCCGATCCTCTCCTGGTTTTTGAAGCCCGGATGGCGGTAATGGCAAGGAAAAAAGAAAAAAGAAAAACAAAACTGAAAAAATATCAGCTGATGTTCAGCGCGATGGCTTTTGTGATTGTTTCAACCTTTATGATCACCTCAACCGATCAATCAAAAAACCATCAACTCTCAGGATACCATTCCGAAACCTTCACAGGACAGACTTACAGCCTCTCGGTAATGAGCTCTACCATGCTCACCAGCATTCCTACGCTCAGAAACTGATTTCCGTAACGGGCTGACACAGCCACTCAATTCATCTTATTTAACTCCAGATCATGTCAAAAACACAGGCAGCGGGACATCTATTGCCCCCACTCAGAGAAGATTTTAAATACTTTCCTTACCTCACGCGCCGGCGTTGTGGCATACTCATCTTCGTTCTCGGGATTGTATTTTATTCTACCTCGTTCAAAAATGAATACGCGCTCGACGATGGCATCATCATTCACCAGAACGACCATGTACTGAAAGGCGTAAGAGGCATTAAGGACATCCTGACGCGCGACGCTTACGAAAGTTTTTACCGCCGCATGTGCGCCACCGATCAGCTTGCTGGTGGAAGATACCGCCCACTTTCCGTTGTCAGTTTTGCCCTGGAACAGGAACTGATAGGCACTTACCGGAGCGGCCTGTATACACGCGTGGAGGATGCCAATAAAAACGGGGTACTCGATCAGAACATGGTGAATTACATCAGTTCGTGCGGACGACCGGAAAAAAATTACGAGATCAATGCCTACACCGATTCCAACAACGATGGTATTGTTCAGGGAAACGAATGTTTGATGTGCTGGGATAAAAACGAGAACTTTAAAGAAGACATTGAAGAGGATCTGAACCAGGATGGACTTCTGAAC
>CAZFCR010000332.1:0-4488 GCA_964517305.1 uncultured Akkermansia sp. | reverse complement strand
CGGTTAACATTGTGCGCGATGCCGATGTGAATCTTCAATATATACCTACCTCTAATACTCGTCAGATTTTTCGGCAAATATCCATCGAGTATTCTAAAGGAGTACGGTCCTTCAATCTAGTTGGTTCCTACGGCACTGGGAAGTCTTCATTTCTGTGGGCATTTTTAAAAACGCTAACTGGTGAACGCAACATTTTTTCATTTTCAGATAGAGACTTTTATGCCATTAAGACCTTCGAGTTTATTAGTTTCATTGGTGAAAGCTCTTCACTTGTGCAATCATTCGCGAAAAAGTTTGGAATTACAGGAAAGAAAAATTTCGATACAGACGATATTCTTGAACAAATAGCTCTAACATCTAAGAAACTGCGGAAGGCTCAGAAGGGGTTGGTAATAATGATTGATGAATTTGGCAAGTATTTGGAATATGCTGCTAAACACAATCCGGAAACTGAACTGTACTTCATTCAGCAACTTGCAGAATTTGTAAATGACGATAAGCAGAACATTATTCTCCTAACCACTCTTCATCAGGACTTCAATGGCTACTCAAGAAATCTTTCAGTTAGTCAAAGAAATGAATGGGATAAAGTAAAGGGTCGGTTAAAGGAAGTAACTTTTAGTGAACCTGTAGAGCAACTTCTGTTTTTGGCCTCTCAGCGAATCAGAGAATTAGGCCTTGGCACGCGTGATTCCAATTTCTCTAAACTTTTTAAGGCTATTGACAAGGCTAAAGCTTTTCCGCTGAGGGATTACTTCACTTTAGAGCACGCTGAAAACGTGCTTCCATTTGATATTTTATCCTGCGGTGTACTTGCACTAGCCCTTCAGAAGTATGGCCAAAATGAGAGGTCCCTATTTTCTTTTATTGAGTCCCATGATTTATTTGGGCTTACAGACTTTAATAACAAGAATAGCCCCTATTACAATCTTAGCTGTGTCTACGATTATTTGATTCATAATTATTATTCATTTCTTTCGACGAAGGACAATCCGCACTATTCCCAGTGGGCAGCAATCAAGACCGCAATAGAGCGTGCCGAAGGCACTCTCACTTCAGACTTTGACGACTCTTTTAAACTCATCAAGTGCATTGGTCTACTAAATATTTTTGCCTCCGCCTCCATACGACTCAATGACGATTTTTTGACTGACTATGGTAAATACAGCTTAGGTATTTCAAATCCTGCAAAGCACATTAAAGCTCTGGTTGGGTTAAAGATTATTCGCTTCATTAAGCACAGTAACAAATATGTGCTATTCGAGGGAACCGACCTCGATATAGACCTTGCAATCGATGAAGCAGGTCGACTTGTTGAACAGGTTACAAATGTTGTTGACCACTTAAACAAATACTTCGAATTTCCATATGTGCTGGCAAAGTCTGTGTACTACGAAAAAGGTACTCCTCGATACTTTGAGTTTTGTCTGAGCGAGGAACCGATAACGCATCGGCCTTCAGGAGAAGTCGATGGCTTTATTAACCTCGTTTTTTCGGATAAACAAGGTATGAAGCAAAAAATCTCTGAGGTATCGGCCACATGTTCGGAAGCAATTTTATATGGGCTCTACAAAAATTCTTCTGAGATACGAGTTCACCTAACGGAAATCGAAAAAATAAAGAAGGTCAAGGAAAGGCACCCAGATGATGCGGTGGCTATTAAGTACCTCGATGGAATTCTCAACTACCAATTAAAGCTGTTAAACCATTACGTTCTTGAGAATATATACTCTGAAAATTCCCCCATCCACTGGGTATATGCCGGCGAACGCGTGATAATAAAAGGTCGAAAGGCGTTTAATCAACAACTATCGCGTATCTGTAATCATGCGTACACAGCCACTCCAACCTATCGCAATGAGATGGTAAATAAGACGAAGCTCTCGTCGCCGATTTCCACAGCTAGGAAGAATCTCGTAAGATGTCTCGTTGATTCATGGAGCGATGGTGAATTGGGCATGGAGACGGGCAAATTTCCGCCAGAAAAGACAATTTATTTGTCATTACTAAGAGAAACGGGGATTCACAGACCTGCTGGCGATGGATTTGAACTGGGTAAACCCACCGAAGAATCGTTCGCAATGCTATGGAATGAAAGTGAGAATTTCTTGGATTCAGCGAAAGATAACCGGCGGAATGTTAACGAGCTAGTCGAAATTTTGTCTCAAAGGCCCTATAAACTCAAACAAGGCTTTATAGATTTTTGGATACCCATCTTCTTGTTCATCAGAAGGGATGATTTTGCGCTTTTCAGTGACGATAAATACATCCCCTTTCTTTCCGAGGAGACATTGGACCTGCTGAGTCGTGAACCGAAACACTTCGAAATTAAGGCTTTCGATATTGAAGGTGTAAAACTTGATTTGTTTAACCGATATCGGAGACTTCTCAGCCAGACCACAAGTGAAAATCCAAAAGGGCCGACCTTCATCGAAACGATTCGACCATTTCTCACTTTCCTAAGGCAGCTTCCAGAATATGCGAAGAACACATCGCGAATGAGTAAGAACGCAATAGCGGTGCGAGAAGCCATTGCTTATTCAAAGAATCCCGAAGAAACCTTTTTTGAGTCTTTACCAAAAGCTTTAAATCAGAACATCTACCTACTTCAGAAAAATCACGATGACCTTGAGCGGTATGTAAATGAACTTCAGAACTGTATCCGTGAAATTAGAGGCTGCTACGATGAATTGCTGAATCGTTTTGAGGATGTAATCCTTAGTGATATCATCGGAGAACGATTATCTTTTATTGATTATAAATCAGCGTTAGTTGTCCGTTTTAAGAGGTTAAAAGCGCACTTGCTGTTACCCTATCAAAAGACATTCTATCAGCGCATAAACTCAAGTCTTGATGACCGAAAATCCTGGTTGAACTCATTAGCGCAGGCTTGTATTGGAAAAACATTAGATTCAATTACGGACGATGAGGAGAACACACTTTATGAGAGATTTAAAGACCTAGTTCATGAACTGGACAATCTTTGTGATTTATCAAGTGCGGATATTGATGAAACGAAAGAAATTATTTTCAAACTGGAAGTAACCTCCTTTGTTGAAGGCCTGAAAAAGAATCTCATTAGGCTGCCTATTTCAAAGAACCTGCAGTTGCTTCAATTGCAAAGCTTGGTCAAAGCCAAATTAACTGACGACCGCCTTCTCAATATAGCTACACTCACCAAACTATTAGAAGACCTCCTTACTGAAAATGAAAAAAGTTAGGCACGTATTAGGTATATCAGGTGGTAAGGACAGCGCTGCTCTTGCAATTTACTTGCATAACAAGTATCCGCAGTTAGATGTTGAATACTATTGCTGCGACACAGGTAAGGAGCTCGCGGAAACCTATGCGCTGATTGATAACTTGGAGAGTTATCTGGGTAAGAAGATAATTCGCTTGACAGGTGCTTCGGGCAGTCATGAAGACCCATTTGACCATCATTTGAAACTTTACAGAGGTTTTCTCCCATCATCAAATTCACGGTGGTGTACAAAAAAGTTGAAATTAGAACCGTTTGAACGCTTTGTTGGCAACGACTTGGTTGTTTCATACGTTGGAATAAGAGGCGACGAAGACAGGGAAGGATATATTTCAAAGAAATCTAATATTCAGTCCATTTTCCCCTTCAGAAGGAATATTTGGAGCGAAGACGTGGTTTCTAAAGTTCTTAAAACTACGGAGATTCCTAAAATCACAGAATTGTACAAAACGGTACTGGGGGAGGTAGCCTTTAACAAAGGCGCATCTATTATACAGGCACCGCTGTCAGCAAATTTTACTCAGTCTGAGAAATTGAATTCGCTTCTCGGCATAGGCGTAACTGCTTTCAATAAAGTTGTTTTTCGCTTTCTAAAGGACACAAACTATCCCCTTAGCCAAACTGTTGAATTCCCTTTACTTGAAAATGAAGATGTATTGGTAAAAGCCGATATTTTTAAAATTCTTCGTGAAAGCGGTGTTGGCGTACCTGGTTATTACGAAAAAATACCATTTTCCGTGGATGGCAGAGAGGGCGAGTATGCTAGGAGCCGTTCAGGTTGCTATTTCTGTTTTTTTCAACAGAAAATCGAGTGGGTGTGGTTGTATGAACAGCATCGTGAAGACTTTGAAAAAGCTGTTACATATGAAAAGGAAGGATATACGTGGATGCAAGATGAACGTTTGGTTGACTTAATCATGCCGGAACGGATTAAGCAAATCAAACAAGACTATTTAATTAAGTCGAACAAAAATTCAGGTAAAACATCTCAATTTCTGATGGATATATTGGATGACTCGGATTTGGAAGGTTGTGCCGCATGCTTTATTTAAACTAATTCAATGAATATTTCAAGTCAGGTTTGGACTATAAAGAAACTGATAGGATGGAAAGGCAAAATTAATCCTAAGCCTCAATATCAGCGTACCTCAGTGTGGCCTCTACAGAAAAAGAAGCTACTGATTGACTCTATCCTCCGAGGCTACGACATTCCGAAATTTTATATTGCT
>CAZFCR010000331.1:0-4498 GCA_964517305.1 uncultured Akkermansia sp. | reverse complement strand
CTGTCTTTGCTAATTATCTTGGAATAGAGGAGTTTGCGGCTATCAACTACTTTACAAATTACAGCGGATTTTTCGGGTTCTTTTTTTCGCTGAATCTGTACATGTATTATTCTGCCGTTTATTTTAAGTTAAACGGCATAGAAACCGAAAATACACTCAAAGCTTATCTGATCATTCTTCTTATCTGGAATGCGCTTGCAATTCTTCTCATATACCTGATTTCTTTTTGGATACTTGGAAGCGTGCTTGACATTAAATTCGAGATCAAACCCTATCTTCTCTCTTCGTTAACTGCGATAAGTGCAGTTTCAATAAGAAGTATTTTCCTTATAAAACTCCGGCTTCAAAAAAAAGCCATGCAGTTTTTTATCGTTTCTGTAGCAGGTAAAGCTGGCGTGATCCTGATCAGTTTAAGTTTTGTAATGTATTATAGCGCTACGGCAGAGGGACGCTTGTTAGGTGCAGTAATAGCGGAACTGCTGTGTACGGGTTTTGTTTATTTGTATGTTTTCAGAAAAGGAAAGTTTTTTTGGCCCAAAATAGATTTCAGGAAAGTTTTTTCGTTTATCTGGCCCCTGCTGCTGGCGAGCATCGTCTATTATCCTATCATGGCGATGGATCAAATAGTTCTTGAGCGTTACGCCAGTAAAACTGAACTGGGTCTTTACAGTATCGGACTTGGTTTTGCGGGTTACCTTCACACGTTTAATTTCAGTGTCTATCAGACCATAGAGCCTGATATTATAAAATTCAGAGCACAGGGAGACAATGCTTCACTGAGGCGCCAGGTATATTATCTTGTGCTGATAGCAGTTGCCACCACGATCTGTTTTTGCCTTGTTTCAAAATACCTTATCGATTTTATGAGTCATGGAAAATTTACCGAAGCCTATAAAATTGCCAATATTCTTTCGGTGTCATTTTTTTTTGTATTGCTTTTTTCGGTTGGGAGTACGTTGCTTACTACAGCCGGGAAAAGCAAGTCTGCATTCCTTGTCAATTTGATCGGACTTTTTTCCATCGTAATTTTTACCATGCTCCTCAAAGAATTTAATTCTGTTGGGGTTGCAATAGCGAGGGTGTTAACCTATGCCGCATTAAGCGTTGCCGCATTTATGCTTCTCAAAAAAGCAGGCACTTCAGTTCAGAATTATACGGGCAGCTAGACAAAATGGAAAACAGTTCGAGAAAAATAATGTGGTTTTTGTCACTGATGATAATGGTCAGCTGTTTTTTGCCATTGGTGTTTGCAAATCTGCCGACGGGGATCAGGAGCCATCATATTTGGACGACGCTGTGGGTTTTGGCGCTGGTGTTTATAAAACCTGGTATTTTTTTCAATAAAATTATGGGGTTAGTTCTTCTGAATGGCATCATTGTGCTCTTAATAGCCAACAGGGTTATCTGGAGCAATGTGCCCGAAGAGGCAGATAGGATGATTTTCCTGGAGTACTATGAGCTGAGCCTCGCACTTTCTGTTATCGTTTATTACAGAGTCGAAAGAGATTATCTTGGTCTGGCGAAGCTGGTGAAATATAGTATGATGTGTATTATTATTACCGCGGTGATGTCGGTTATTGTATCTTTTATAAATCCTATGTTCGCGAGGGATATTGGTGGGGTGGCTGATGCAGCGCTAACTGAAAAAGAAGAGATTCTCAGCTTCAGGAAGTTTGGAGGCGGTGGATATGGTTTTTACTCGGGAATAGTATGTCTGCTTCCGATATTGGTTTACTTCTATAAAAATAATGAAGAGAGCCTGTGGGGAAAAAAACTACTTCTGGCCATAATCATTTTATTATCGGTGTGTTTAATTCGGGTTCAGATCTTTGGCAACATTCTTGTAGCGGGCCTGATCATCATTTTCAGCATTGTCGGAAGTCGTAGTCTGGGCAGGTCAATTTTCTTTCTTGTACTTGAGGCTGTTTTACTCGCTCTCATCCCTATGGATGTTTACATAGATATACTCAATGCCATAGGCTCTCTTTTTGATCCTCAGTCGCATATCCGCTCTAAATTCGACGACATGGCGCTTTTTTTGTACAGGGGCGCGCAAATCGGAGTGGACACCGAGGCCGGTATAAGGGCCGAAAGATTTCCGTTACTGTGGGATTCTTTTTCATCTGACCCATTTACAGGCGGCAAGTACACAAATCATCATCTTTTCTGGATGAATAAACTAGCGGTTTTTGGCCTGGCAGGAATTATTCCATTTGTTCTTTTGTGGTATATTTTCTTCAGGGAGAATATGAAAAAGTACCAGGCGAAATTTAAATTCTTTCTGATGCTTGGTATCTTATCAATTGTTTTTTTAGGGGTTATAAAGGCACTTTTCGGCCGGGAATTGTGGTATATGTATTTTGTAATAATGCCAGGACTTTATTATATGCAGGTACTAAAAAAAGAAAAGAAAGTCATACAGCCCTCACCATCGTTAAAAAAGAATGAAAGTATTTCATATAAGTAGTTCTGACACGATGGGTGGCGCGGCTCAGTCAGGCATCAATTTGCACAACGCTTTACTGGAAGCAGGAGTAGATTCACTTTTTTTTGCCGCTGAGCAAAACCGAAAAGGAGGCAGAAGAATTCTTTCATTTAAGAACGGATATCTTAAAAGGCGTGTTTTGGCTTTGCTGGATCAATTGCCTCTGATGTTTTACGTAAAACGCGACCGTCGCTATACGTTCACCAACAATTGGTTTCCGGTTAACTCCTTAATTAAAGCCATCCATACCGAAAAGCCGGACATTGTTCATCTGCACTGGATTGGCAAGGGTCTTTTGCGTATTGAACAACTTAAGCGTATTGGCGTGCCGGTGGTGTGGACCATGCACGATAATTATGCCTTTACAGGTGGCTGTCATCTGGTCAACACCTGTGATAAATATCTTTCTCATTGTGGTGCGTGTCCCTATTTAGGATCAAAAAGAAAGAGCGATCTGAGTGATAAAAACTTTAGCCGGAAAAAACGGGTATTTGGTAAAACCAGTTTGACGTTTCTCGCACCAAGTCGGTGGATGTTCGCACTATCAAGTCAAAGTGCTCTTCTGACTCAGCAAGATATTAGGCATTTACCCAATCTTATCGATTCGCGTCATTATTTTCCCGTAGATAAAGTCTTTTCTAAACAAGGTTTTGGCATAAAAGCTAATACAAGAATGGTGTTGTATGGCGCATTTAATTCTACCAGTGATGTGAACAAGGGATTTAGTGAGTTATTACAGGCCTTAAATAATGCGCATATGGATTTAGATATTGTGTTGTTTGTGTTCGGAGCTGAAAAACCTGATGTGGAACTCAAATCAAAATATCCTGTTAGATACTTAGGATATCTGAGCGATACAGTATCAAAGAGATTTTTATATTCAGCGGCAGATGTCACAGTGGTACCGAGCAAAATAGAAAACCTTTCAAATGTTATCATGGAATCTATGGCATGTGCAACTCCGGTCGTTGCATTCGAAACGGGAGGAAACTCCGATCTTATAGATCATATGGTAAACGGGTATCTCGCTCAAAGGGACAATCTTGACAGCCTCTCACAAGGAATTATGTGGGTTCTCAGTCACGGTTACCCTGAAGTTCTGCAAAAAGAGGCGGTAAAAAAAACTGATGAGGTATTTAGCAGCAAAATTGTAGTGAATGCGCATATAGAGTTATACAGATCTCTGATAAAATGAAAAACATCCGAATCGTTGCCATCATCCCTACTTTTAACCGTAAAGAATCTCTCAGAGAGGTTTTAAAATCCCTTGCCCTTCAAAGAATGGAAGAGAAGTACTGCGTTGAAACGGTGGTTGTGGTCGATGGCTCTTCCGATGGTACCATGGAAATGCTGCTAAAAGAATTTCCCATGATACACATAGTTAACGGAGATGGAAGTTGGTGGTACACCAAATGCATTAACGCCGGCTTAAGCAAAGCCAAAGAATTAGATGCAACTTTTGTTCTCACTTTGAATGATGATGTAATATTTGACAGCGACTATGTAGCAAATTTTATAAAATACTCTTCTCTCGGAAAAGATATTCTTATCGGTTCGGCCTCATTTACGCAAGATAAGCCGCACCGTATTACCTTCTCGGGAATAAAACGTCTGGTTAAATGGAGACTAAAGGAAATCAGCTACATACCGAAGTTTTCTACTGTAAATGTGGACCTTTTAAAGGGTATACAACCTTCGGTTAACTTGTCAGGACGTGGGCTTTTTTTTAATTTGTCGGTAACGGATAAAATCGGCATCTACGATGAAAATCTGAAACAATATAGTTCAGATACTGATTTTAGTTACCGAGCATACAAAGACGGCATGGATGTTTTTGTAACATACGATTCTAAGATTTTCGAGAATGAAAAGCTCACCTCAAAAGGAGCATTGTATAATCAAGTCTCTTTTAGGGAGTATTTCCGGTCACTTTTTAATGAATATTCTATTAACAGCATTAAAAAAACTTTTTATTATTACAGCTCAGTGAGAATATTGGCGGAAGTATTCAGA
>CAZFCR010000330.1:0-4499 GCA_964517305.1 uncultured Akkermansia sp. | reverse complement strand
GGTAACTTCAAAACCAGCAGAGGTACGTATGGGTAAAGGTAAAGGTGCTCCTGAATACTGGATGGCTCCTGTAAAACGCGGACGTATCATTTTCGAAGCAGAAGGTGTACCCCTCGAAGTAGCAAAAGAGGCGCTTCGCCTTGCAGCTCAGAAATTACCGATCGTTACCAAATTTATTGTTCGCAGAGACTACGTTGAGCCACAGGCTTAATCGGGCAGGCGGGCAGAAAGAAAATAAGCCGCTTTGAGTTAAACCGTTACTTTAACTGATTAAGGCGAAAAGGTGTTAAGAGCACCGAATTATAAAAACAAATGGAGCTGATGAGAATCGCTTCAGTATAAACAAAAGAAAAAATGGCAAGTAAGGAAATAAAAGGTTTATCTGACCAGGAGTTATTTGACAGGATAAAAGAGGAAAAAGCGGGATTAAACAAAATGGTGTTGAATCATGCTATCTCTCCTGTGGAAAATCCGGCAATTATCCGCATTAACCGCAGGAACATCGCAAAAATGTTGACTGAAGCAAATAATCGTAAAAAAGCATCCAAATAACAATTGCTTTAAATCATGGAAAGAAATTTAAGAAAAGAAAAAGTAGGTGTCGTAAAAAGCAACAAGATGGATAAAAGCATCGTGGTTGCCGTTATGCGTAAGGTAAAACACCCAAAGTACGGTAAATTCGTTAACAAAACCAGCTCATTCGTTGCTCATGACGAGAAAAACGAGTGCAGCATTGGCGATACTGTAAGGATCGCTGAAACCCGCCCGATGAGCAAAACAAAGAACTGGCGTTTGGTTGAAGTGCTCGAGAAAGTTAAATAATTTGTTAATCGTTTAAGACTATTTAAGATGATACAGAATGAATCAAGATTAACAGTAGCAGATAACAGCGGCGCTAAAGAAGTGCTTGTTATCCGTGTATTGGGTGGAACCAAAAAACGCTACGCGTCTATCGGCGACAAAGTTGTTGTAACTGTTAAGCATGCTATGCCAAGCGGTAACGTTAAAAAAGGTACAGTAAGTAAAGCTGTTATCGTTAGAACTAAAAAAGAGATCAGCCGTCAGGATGGTTCTTATATCCGTTTCGATGATAACGCAGTGGTTCTTCTCAACGCAACCGATGAGATCCGCGGTACCCGTATCTTTGGCCCTGTGGCCCGTGAGTTACGCGATAAACAATTCATGAAAATTATTTCATTGGCACCAGAAGTGCTGTAAACAGTTTAAGAAAACATGTCAAAAATAAAATTAAAAAAAGGCGATACCGTAAAGGTGATCTCGGGTGAGGCCAGGGGTCAGCAGGGTAAGATCGTTACTATTGATCTGAAAAAATCACGTGCTGTAGTAGAAGGCGTGAACATGATCAGCAAAAGCGAGAAGCCTAATGCAAAAAATACCAATGGCGGTATTGTAAAGAAAGAAGGGTCTATCCACATTTCAAACCTCATGTATGTTGAAGGTGGAAAAGGCATCCGTATTGGTCGTAAATTAAATGAGAAAACCCAGAAACTGGAGCGTATCTCTAAAAAAACTAAGGAGGCAGTTAAATAATGGCAACAACAACCTATCAACCTCGTTTAAAAGGTAAATACAGCGAAGAGGTAATTCCTGCTTTGCAGAAACAATTCCAGTATTCATCACCTATGCAGGTGCCGAAACTGAAAAAGATCTGTATCAACCAGGGTATCGGTGATGCGGTATCTGATAAAAAGATGATCGAATCAGCTGTAAAAGAAATGACCACCATTACCGGTCAGAAAGCTGTTCCAACCTATTCAACAAAAGATATCTCCAATTTTAAACTCCGTAAAGGTGTTGCGATTGGCGTACGCGTTACACTGCGTGGCGACAAGATGTATGAATTTCTGGATCGTTTGATCGCTTCTGCTTTGCCACGTATCCGTGACTTCAAAGGCGTAAACGACAAAGGATTTGATGGCCGCGGTAACTACACCCTGGGTGTAACCGAGCAGATCATTTTCCCTGAGATCGATATCGATAAAGTGAGCAAGATCCAGGGTATGGACATCACTTTTGTGACATCAGCTCCAACCGATAAAGAAGCACACGCTTTATTAACTGAATTTGGTATTCCATTCAAAAAGAAACAAGCATAATCAATGGCAAAAGAATCAATGAAGGCCCGTGAGGCCAAACGTAAAAGACTGGTTGAAAAATACGCTGCGAAGCGTGAAGAACTTAAAAAAGCCGGCGATTCAGTTGGTTTGCAAAAGTTACCACGCAACTCTTCAAAGGTGCGCGTTCGTAACCGTTGTAATTTAACCGGCCGTCCACGTGGTTTTATGCGTGACTTTGGCATCAGCCGTGTTACCTTCCGCGATATGGCGCTCTTCGGTTTGATCCCGGGCGTTACAAAAGCGAGCTGGTAATAAAATAAATATTGGAGGTATGGGAAATAGTCGTATATTTGCCCCCTCTAAAAAATAAATAATTGTTTAATATAATTATTCTGCGCAGGCGGAATAACATATAAACTTAAAAAAATGACAGATACAATCTCAGATTACCTGACGCGGGTAAGAAACGCGATCAAGGCTAACCACCGCATCGTAGAAGTTCCGGCTTCTAAACTTAAAAAAGAAATCACCAAGATTCTTTTCGAAAAAGGTTACATTTTAAACTACAAGTTTGAAGAAACAGAAAACAAACAGGGTGTGATCAAGATCGCCCTGAAGTACCATCCTGTTACCAAACTTCCGGCTATCAGGTCACTCGACCGTGTTTCAACCCCTGGTTTACGTAAGTATTCGGGCGCTGCTAAAATGCCACGTGTATTGAATGGTTTAGGAATTGCCATCGTTTCAACATCTAAAGGCGTTATCACTGATAAAGAAGCCAAGAAAATGAACGTTGGTGGTGAGGTTTTATGTTATATTTCATAATCAAGAAGGAGGAAAATTAACATGTCACGTATAGGAAAAGCCCCGATAACATTACCAAAAGGAGTAGAGGTAAAGATCAACAACGGTTTAGTAACCGTTAAAGGCGCAAAAGGAGAATTAAGCCAGAAGGTAGACCCGGATATCACTGTAGCGGTGGAAGAAGGTAACATTGTAGTTACCCGTCCAACCGACCAGAAACGTCACAAAGCCATGCACGGCCTTTACCGCGCGCTGATCAACAACATGGTTGTTGGTGTAAGCGAGGGGTACAAAACCGAGCAGGAGTTGGTGGGTGTAGGTTACCGTGCATCCAATAAAGGACAAATGCTTGAATTATCACTTGGATATTCACACAACATTTCGTTCGAGATCCCTAAAGAAATTAAAATCACCACTGCCACTGAAAAAGGCCAGAATCCAAAGGTTATTCTTGAGAGCGCTGACAAACAGCTTATCGGGATGGTAGCCGCGAAGATCCGCAGCCTGCGTAAGCCTGAGCCGTACAAAGGTAAAGGTATCAAATTCACCGGCGAGGTGTTAAGGAGAAAAGCAGGTAAATCGGCTTCCAAAAAATAACAGATAAGAAATTATAAATCATCTTCAAAAAAGATATAAGGAAAGATGGCATTCAGCAAACAAAACAGAAGAGAAAAAATCAAGGCAAAACTCCGCAAAACCATTCGTGGTACTGCGCAGGCGCCACGCTTAAGTGTATACCGCAGCAATTCTGAGATCTACGCACAACTGATCGACGACAAGGGCAGCAAAACCCTCCTGGCTGTAGGTTCGGTTGACAAGTCGATTCAGTCGGCCAAGGTTAACAAAACCGAAAAAGCGAAATTAGTAGGAAAATTGATCGCTGAGAAAGCAGTGGCAACAGGCATCAGTGAAGTGGTGTTCGACCGTAACGGCTTTTTATATCACGGCAGGATAAAATCGCTCGCTGAAGGCGCACGCGAAGGAGGTTTAAAATTCTAAAATATTCAAGATGTCAAAAGAAGTAGTAAAGCGCGTTAAATCGAGCGATATAGAATTAAAAGATAAATTAGTTGCCATCCAGCGTGTAACTAAAGTAACCAAAGGTGGTCGCCACTTCAGCTTTTCAGCCATTGTTGTGGTTGGAAACGAAAAAGGTGTGATCGGCCAGGGACTTGGTAAAGCCAACGAGGTAACCGATGCCATTACCAAAGGTATTGAAGACGCGAAAAAGAGCCTGGTGAAGGTGCCTGTACTGAACGGTACAGTGCCACATGCACAGGAAGGTAAATTTGGCGGCGCCCGTGTGTTTTTAAAACCTGCCGCTCACGGTACCGGTGTAATTGCCGGTGGTGCGATGCGTGCAGTGCTTGAGAGCGTTGGTGTTACCGACGTACTTGCAAAATCCAAAGGTTCAAGTAACCCGCACAACGTGGTGAAAGCTACCATGGATGCCCTGATGAAAATGCGTGATCCTATCACCATTGCCCAGCAGCGCGGAATTAAATTAGCTAATGTGTTTAACGGATAAAATTAAGAACCATGGGAAAAGTAAAATTAACTCTCGTAAAAAGCACTGCTAAGCGCTCGCCTGCTCAAAAGGCTACGCTGGTGGCTTTG
>CAZFCR010000329.1:0-4518 GCA_964517305.1 uncultured Akkermansia sp. | reverse complement strand
CCGAAAAAGAAATAGCATTTAAAAACTACGGCGCCAAAGATGGTTTGCTGAATACCGAATACAACATGGGTTCAGCATTCACCGCTTCGGGCGGCGTTTTGTTCTTTGGTGGTGCCAAAGGATTTAACATGTTCAGGCCTGCGGCTGTAAAAAATAAACAGAAGCCGCCTGCGGTTTATATAACGGGTTACAAAAGGGCAGGGCAGGATGTGGCAGCAGATACCGTGATCACCTATAAACGCAGACTCACACTCGCATCTGATGAAAATTTTTTCCAGATCGAAGTGGCGGCGCTCGACTTCACAGATCCTTCACGGAATAAATTTAAATACAAGCTGGAAGGTTATGACCGCGACTGGTCTGCGCCTTCGGTGGTGCGTTACATTTCTTATTCAGGGTTACCGGGAGGCGAATACAAATTGCTGGTAAAGGGCGCCAACAACGATGGCATCTGGAATGAAAAGCCTGTGGAACTTTTTATCACCGTTATTCCCCCTTTCTGGAAAACAAAATGGTTTTACTTGATGGTGATTCTGCTTGGACTTGGAGCAGTGTATGGATTCACCTATTTGCGCACACGGGCCATTATGCGCGAAAACCGCTTGCTCGAAAATAAAGTAGCCCAGCGTACGCGCGAACTGGAGGCCAAAAACCGCGACATCACCAGCAGCATCGAATACGCCAGGCGCATCCAGGAAGCCATTCTTCCTTCGCGCGATCACATCTTCAAAAAATTTAAAAAGGTGTTTATCCTATACCGTCCAAAGGACATCGTGAGCGGTGACTTTTACTGGTTCTCCGAAAAAAACGGGGTAAAAGTTTTTGCGGTGGTTGATTGCACAGGCCACGGCGTTCCCGGAGCCTTTATGAGCATGATCGGACATAACCTGTTGCACCAGATCGTGAATGAAAAAGGGATCACTGTACCTGCAGATATTCTCAAAGAACTCCACCGCGGTGTTCAGGGAGCGCTGCGGCAGGGAAACAACGAAATAGATACCCACGATGGCATGGACGTTTCGCTGCTGGCCATCAACGACGATAAAAGAGAACTGCGCTGGGCGGGTGCCAACCGGCCGCTCGTGCTCATTGATGCCAATGGCAGCCTGCGCCGTTATGAAGGTGATAAACAGCCTGTGGGAGGCGCGCAAACTGCCAGTAACCGCACCTTTACCGATCATCTCATCAAGGTTGAAATTGCGTCAATGGCTTACCTTTATTCTGATGGGTACGCAGATCAGTTTGGCGGCGAGCGCGGCAAAAAATTCCTCGTTAAACGTTTTCACGAACTGTTAAGCAGCATCCATCACTTTAGCGCCGAGAACCAGCAACAACACCTTGAAAAAAGTTTCGACGACTGGAGAAAAAATCACGAACAGGTGGACGACGTGCTGATCGCAGGCATCGAAGTTTAAATTTAATTTTCGTTTATCGATCATAATGGTATATTTGTCGACAGATTGCTGAGTTTTATGCCTGAAAAAAGATGGAACATGGTATTGGCCCTTTCGGTCCTTTTATCGTTTTCTTTTACCGGATGTTCTAAAAAAGAGCCCCTTCAGGTGGACAATGAAGTTCAGTCGGTTGTTGATTATTCAATCGCCGAAACCGAGTTTCTTTCCATTGTTGCCATTTCACTTAAGCACATGAACAACACCCGCAGCCTGCACACTTTTGTTCAGACACCGGGCTGCGACAGTTTAAAGTTAGTGAGCGGCGATACACAATGGACTTCTCCTTCTCACATACAACCTGTTTTTTCAATTGATCTGGCTGCAGCCTGCAGTAATAATCACACCGACGGCAGAAACAGATCGGGCCCGATCAGGGTGTCGCCAAACAAACCTGTTTCTGAATCGGGTGCGGTTACCAACCTGCGTTTTCAGAATGTGACCTCATCAAATCAATTAACATGCGATAGTATTAACATCTTTACACGTTCGGTTTCTGCCGCTGCATCTGTGTACCGTGTGGTGCTTTACAATGGCAGTGTTACTCAGGGAACAGCCACAGTAAGATATGCCTTCGACAGGGAACTGGAAATGGACGCAGCTTACAATGTAAAACTTACCGGTAATGCCGCGGGAACAAACAGGCATGGCAAAACATTCAGTGTGTGGGGTAATGCTGTTAATCCCGTCTCCAAACAATACCATTGCAAATATGTATCTGCGGGTCGCCCTGAGTTATCACCAGAAGGTTTTAAAACAAGAGTTGTGAATTTTGGGAATGGTGATTGCGACGATCAGGCCTTTTATGAAGTGAATAATAACACGGTAGCGTTTAGATTAAAATAATTTATATTTTTACAACCAATTAGGAATAACATCAACATAGTGGACGTTTTTGATATATACGATAAAATGGAGAGGAATAACATTCTTCTTTCATTTAAAGGTGAAATAACGTCCGAACTGCTTACTTCCATTCTCCAGATCATGGAAACCAAAATGGATAACATGCAGGAAGAGCCGCGCATGAAAAAGAAAGTTTACAATGTGCTGGTTGAATGTCTGCAGAATCTGTATCACCATCTGGATGAAGTAGGTGAAGTTGATGCCGAAAAAATCCGTTCCGCTATTTTTACAATCGGAAAACTCAACAACCAGTATACAATCGTAACCGGTAATTATATTCTTAATGAAAATATTCTTGGATTAAGAAGCCGTCTTGATGAAGTGAACTCACTCAGCAAGGATGAACTCAAAGAATATTACAAACAGGTACTTAACAACGGCGAAATGTCTTTAAAGGGTGGCGGAGGCTTGGGAATGATAGATATAGCCCGTAAGACAGGCGAAAAATTAGAATATAATTTTTTGGAAATTGACAATAAAGTTTCTTTCTTTACACTTAATATAAAAGTCTCAAACCAACCAAACTAAAAAATACAATAATTATGGAAAAATATTCTATCGAAGGTACACCTAAAACCCCAAGTATCAGTTTCGACTTGAATGGTGGTATACTAGAAGTGAAAGGCCGTTCAATCCCGGAAAATTCCATTGAATTTTACAAACCTTTGGTTGACGCTTTAGATAAATATGCCGCTGTTGCAAAACCTTCAACAACTGTTAACGTTCAGCTCGAGTATTTTAATACCTCCTCATCAAAATGTATCCTCGATGTTTTTAAAAAACTCGAAGGCATCAACAAAAGCGGCAGCGCCGTTACAATTAACTGGCATTACGAAGAAGATGATGAAGACATGCTCGAAGCCGGAGAAGATTACCAGGCCATCATCAATGTGCCTTTTAAGATGATCATGGTAAACGAATAATTATTGAATTTTCAAAACAAAAAAACCCTGCCACGGCGGGGTTTTTTATTATATTTGTGTCCCGTAAAAAATAAAATTATGTCAACTAAAATCACCGATCTCCTGGGAAAAAATGCCGGGAGTTTACTCGAACATACCTGCAAAACCATTTTAAAAGAAAACATTCATGTACCCGGCGGCGATTTTGTTGACCGCATCTTCGCGGGATCCAACCGCAGCCCTCAGGTACTCAGAAGTCTTCACCAGTTATACAACACCGGTCGTCTGGCCGGAACAGGTTACATGAGCATTTTACCGGTTGACCAGGGCATTGAACACAGTGCAGGTGCCAGCTTTGCTCCAAACCCCATCTATTTCGACAGCGAAAACATTGTTAAACTGGCAATTGAAGGTGGTTGCAACGCGGTAGCTTCAACTTACGGCGTGCTCGCTTCCGTAGCGCGCAAATACGCGCACAAAATTCCTTTTATTGTAAAGATCAATCACAACGAATTTCTTTCATACCCCAATAAGTTTGACCAGATCATGTTTGGCTCTGTTGAAGAAGCCTGGAACATGGGTGCTGTGGCGGTAGGTGCCACCATCTATTTTGGTTCACCTGAATCTTCACGCCAGATCGTTGAAGTAGCGCAGGCTTTTGAAAGGGCGCATGAACTGGGAATGGCTACCATCCTCTGGTGTTACACACGCAACAACGCCTTTAAAAAAGACGGAGTTGATTATCACACTGCCGCTGATCTTTCATCACAGGCCAATCACCTGGGTGTTACCATTCAGGCTGACATCATTAAACAAAAATTATCAGATAAAAACGGTGGATATACCGCTATCAATTTCGGTAAAACACACGCCAAAGTATATTCAGAATTAACCACCGATCACCCGATCGACCTTTGCCGTTACCAGGTGGCCAATTGTTACATGGGCCGCATGGGTCTCATCAACAGCGGTGGAGAAAGCAAGGGAGAAAGCGATCTGGCTGAAGCTGTAACAACAGCTGTGATCAACAAACGTGCGGGAGGACAAGGACTGATCAGCGGCCGTAAGGCTTTTCAGAAGTCAGTTAAAGAGGGTGTAAATCTGCTCAACGCTATTCAGGATGTATACCTGGATAAGAGCATAACCATAGCATAATTGAATTACGAAGACTCGGATCAGCAGCAAGGTACAACAGTTCAAAACATCGAAAGCATGGGTTGGTTTAAACGATTAAAGGAAGGGATCACCACATCCACCAA
>CAZFCR010000328.1:0-4524 GCA_964517305.1 uncultured Akkermansia sp. | reverse complement strand
TGTTTCACCTGCTGCAGTTAGACCTTTTATCTTTTCTGGAAATAGACAAAACCCTGCTCAGACTCTGCGCTTCGCAGGGAATGGCAGAGCGCATCAAATCCACTATTTTCCCTTATACCTACCGCATGTACCTGCATTCGATGATCTACCTCTTTGTAATATCCTTATCCATCGCCTTAAAAGAAGTACACTGGTTTTTTGAATTACCCCTCCTGCTCTCCCTCGCCTCCGCGTTTTTTTTACTCGAAAGATCAGCGCGCGATCTCCAGGATCCTTTTGAAGGAACACCTTCCGACATCCCGGTGACAGCCATCGCTTTAAAAATCAGGCAGAACATACAGGAGTTGCTCGATGAACCCACGCCGGACATTGCTCCTACAACCAGCTTCTACGAACTGTAACATTTGCCACTCAAACAGAAAATCAGCAGACAAATTTATTTGTAGGCAACAGCCCGCTTTTTCTCGGGACCATCTTTCAGCAGCAGGTAAGCAACCAGCCCCGCCGCAGCGCCATAAAAGGCTGCTCTGATCAGCGTGCGTTCGGCAAACAATTTTTTATTGTGTTCCCAGAGCGCGTCAAAACCTCTTTCATTCCACCAGTGCGGGGCCTTTCCATGAGCAATATCGCTGATAAGGCCTTCTACCACATCCACGCGATCGGCGAAGATCAGCATCAGCCAGTGGCGCAGCATGTTCTCGCTGTATTTAAAGGCCTGGCGGCGGATGGCACCGCTCACATGCGATGGAGGCGCAACGGTTCCGAACACGGCCGGCGTGCGTTCATGTTCTGTGGATTGTAACAGTTCTACGGTTTTTTCCTGTTGTGGCGGCCTGTTCCAGTTTAATCTGTTGTGATCGTCACCGGTCCAGTTTTTATAAGGATAATTGGGTTCGTCTTCGGGATTAGCATCAATACCCCAGCCTTTGATGTGCGCGAATTTTTTTCCGAGTTCTTCTTTATTGTTATCAGCCTTGGCTTCCATGTTGATCAGTTTTTAGCGGTTGGTGGAATTAAAATAGTTTTAATGCAGTTATCGAGTTTATCAGAAAAGATCCTGTAAGCCTGAGCCACTTCCTGCAAAGGAATACGGTGCGTGATGATGCCTCTTGGGTTCAGTCGTCCTTCTTTGATGTGTTCGATGAGGCGCGGTAACAATCGTTTTACAGAAGCCTGGTTGGCCCTGATGGTAATCCCTTTGTTCACTACGTTGCCCACAGGAATAAGATTCCCCGTAGGACCATACACACCTACAACGGAAACAATGCCACCTTTTTTTACCGAATTGATGGCCCAGTGAAGTGCTGTGGCGGAACCCGCCTGCAACATCATTTTCCTGCCTGTAATGGTTTGCATCGCGTCACCTGCCGCTTCGCAGCCAACAGCATCAATGCACACATCCGCACCAAGTCCGCCGGTGGTTTTTTTCACAAACTCCACCACATCGGGTAAGGATTTAAAATCAACCGCTTCACACTGCGCGTAATCTTTGGCGAAGTCAAGACGGTATTCTACATGATCAATGATGATGACCCTTGCAGCGCCAAACAGCCAGCAGCAGCGCGCTGCCATAATGCCGATGGGTCCTGCGCCAAACACCACCACGGTGTCGCCCACTTTGATTCCTCCCATTTCTGCCGCCTGGTAACCTGTGGGAACAACATCCGTCAGCAACACCGCGTCTTCTGGATGCATCCAGTCCGGAATCACAGTCGGACCTACATCCGCATAAGGCACACGCACATATTCAGCCTGCCCGCCATTAAAGCCGCCCGCTGTATGCGAGTACCCGAAAATTCCGCCGATCGCGGTGGCTTCAGGATTGGATTCATGGCAGTTGCCAAACAAACCCTGTTTGCAAAACGCACACCTGCCGCAACTGATATTAAAAGGAACGATCACATGATCACCCACCTTGAGTTTTTGAACGTCTTTTCCAACTTCTTCCACGATGCCGATAAATTCATGTCCGAAAGTGCTGCCCACACGGGTATCCGGCACCAGGCCGTGGTAAATATGAAGATCCGAACCGCAGATACACGAACGTGTCACACGCACGATCGCGTCTTCAGGATGTTCAATTTTGGGCATCGGTTTGTCAACTGTACGGATCCTGTAAGGACCCCTGTATTCCATTGCGATCATATACTTAAATTTTTTAAGGAGGCAGAAATTTACATACCATCGTTTGCGGCGGCCTCGCGTTTATTTTTCGCGTCATAATCACATCTTCCTGGGAATTTATATCCGCAGTGATGACTACCTTCTCCTGTTCACTTAACTTTTCTTATAACTGATCTTAACCCAGGTGAATGACTACTTGTTATCTTAGCGCGAACTTTACAAAAAAATAACTATGGAATTCGGACTGATCACTTTTGCTGACATGGTTCCCCAGAAAGGCGCCGGCAAAGCCACCAACGCCCAACAGCGGATAAACGAACTGATGGAGGAAATTCAGCTGGCCGACGCGCTGGGGCTCGATGTATTTGGCGTGGGCGAACACCACCGTCCTGATTACGCTGTGTCATCTCCCGCCACCATTCTTGCGGCGGCGGCTGTTACCACTAAAAACATCAAACTGGCCAGTGCAGTCACTGTATTAAGTTCTGATGATCCTGTCCGCATCTTTCAGCAGTTTGCAACGGTCGACCTTTTGTCGGGCGGGCGCGCCGAGATCATGGCGGGACGGGGATCCTTCATAGAATCTTTTCCCCTGTTCGGTTACGACCTTGAACACTATAACGAACTCTTCTCAGAAAAACTGGAATTGTTGCTGAAAATAAATAAAAATGAAACGCTTGCCTGGAACGGTGAACATCGCCCGTCATTCAGCGAACGCGGGGTGTATCCGCGACCTGTGCAGGAGTCCATCCCCGTGTGGCTCGCCGCGGGCGGCACACCGGCCTCTGCCGTAAGGGCCGCAAAATTACAATTGCCTTTAATGCTGGCCATCATTGGTGGTCGTCCTGAACAGTTTGTGCCCTTTATACAGTTGTACCGCGACACTACAAAAAAAGAAGGTCACGATGAAAAAAACATTCAGCTGGGCGTCAACAACCATTTTTATGTTTCAGAAAACTCACAGACAGCCGGAAAAGAATTTTATCCCTATTATTCTGAAATGATGACCCGCATTGGCAGAGAACGTGGCTGGCCTCCGCTGAGTCATGAACAATATGAATATTTGCGATCGGAAAAAGGCGCCCTGATGGTAGGCAGTGTGCAACAGGTCATCGACAAGATCCTCTATGAACATGAACTCTTCGGCAACACCCGTTTCCTTGCCCAGGCCAGTGTTGGAACGGTGCCACATGCCCTTACCATGAAATCTATTGAACTGTTTGGATCAAAGGTCGTTCCTGAAGTTAAAAAAGCACTCCAAAAGAAATAAACGATCAGGATCTTGTATCAGGCTTTTCTAAAACAAATGATTGATCCTGACAGCGGAACAGATCCAGCGAAATGAAGATAAATCTCAACTATAAAAAAGCGTTATCAATCTGAAATCGTTTACTTTGTTTTGTTTAAACCTTTGGCGATCACAAAATGAAACTGCATTCGTTTTATAGTTTTCTGGAAATAGCAGGTACTTTTGCGTTCGCCATCAGCGGTGCCACGGCTGCCAAACAGAGAGGCCTCGATATCTTTGGCATCTCTGTCATCGCGTTCATCGTTGCCTGTGGCGGGGGAATTCTTCGCGACCTTTGTATCGGTGCCGTTCCTCCTGCGGGTCTTACCAATCTCAGGTATCTTGCCGCCGCCTTAATCGCCACCGCGCTCACCGTTGGATTTTATCCGCTGGTACAAAAACTCAATCACCCTGTGCTTCTTTTCGATGCAGCGGGCCTGTCACTGTTTGCCGTTACAGGCGCGCAAAAAACACTGTCTTACGGCTTCACGGGTCAGGCTGCCATACTCCTTGGTATTACCACCGCTGTAGGCGGAGGGGTGATGCGCGACGTGCTGCTGAACCGTGTACCGGTTATTCTCCAGAAAGAGATCTATGCGCTCGCAGCCTTTATCGCCGCGCTGATTGTGGTTACCGGCAATCATTTTCAATGGTTACCCAACGACATTGTTTCTGTGATAGCACTTGGTATTTGTTTTGCGCTTCGCCTGCTGGCACTGCGTTTCCACTGGAATCTGCCGGCGCCTGAAAACAAAGACAAGGATATTCACCCATAAACAAAAAAAAGCCGCTGGCGACAACGACTTTTTAATTCTGCTGACGAGCAGCTCAAACCAATTTAAACATTTCCATACGCGTTGGACTGACCACCATCGATAGCAATGGTCTGACCACTGATGTACGAGGCCTCATCGCTCAACAAAAAAACAACCAGTTTGCCCACCTCTTCAGGTTTTCCGAGACGTTTGGTGGGATTGGCCTGTGCGTAATCGTCTTCTGCCTTTTTTGGATCTGACGGATTCACCTGTTTAAATGCTTCCGCTACCATGGGCGTAAGAATAGCGCCGGGCGCAATGGCATTGGTGTAGATCCCGTAACGGCCGTATTCCAGC
>CAZFCR010000327.1:0-4524 GCA_964517305.1 uncultured Akkermansia sp. | reverse complement strand
CCGCATCAGGACCGGAAAACTTTTTTTCGATTACTCCGCTTCCAGTCCGAACACCGCGGTATATTACCGTAACCCTGGCTTTGCTGCCAGTGTGACCTCACAAAACTATTCTGTGGATGGGTATCAGGTGAACATTCTGAATAAATCTATCCGGAACACCTCGCAGGCCAATGCCAATCTTACCTGGTCTATTACCGCCAATATCCAGATCACCAAACCGGGTAACGCCGGAACCATCACCTGGTCGTGCAACCGCACCAAAGAACTCGTGAACACTTCTGACACCAGTTGTTACAAGGGTCAGTCGGTAGCCATTAACTGGCAGCGGGCCATTGTTAAACTCAACGGCAGCTCAAGCGGCACCAACGCCAAAAACGAAAGTTTCACGGCAACTGCTTCCAACCTTGTAAGAGATTTTAACTGCGCGCCTGATCAGGCTAAACCAAAAAGACATCCTTTTATCAGCGGAACGCTCAATTACATACCAGGTCAGCGCCCCGCCCGACTGATCAATTACGGTTCGGGTAACTGCGACCAGAACGCAACCATAACGGTGAACGGCGTCACCTACAACATTACACTCCCATAAAAACGGGGCCATCATACGGATGGCCTTTTTTTATGATTCTTCATTATCTGTTGAAAACTATGGTTTGACAACTCCCCGTGTGACAGTACTTTAACACCATCATAAATTACCAAACCAATGGGTACAAACGAAAAAGAGGAAACCTCTAAACTTTACTACTCCATCAGTGAAGTTTCAGAAATGTTTGACCTGAATGCAAGCACCCTGCGCTTCTGGGAAAAGGAATTTGAAGTGCTTAAACCTGCCAAGAACAAAAAGGGCAACCGTTTATTCACACAGAAAGACATCCAGAACATTGAAAGGATAGTAGACCTTGTGAAACAAAAAGGATTTACGATCCAGGGGGCAAAAGAACAAATGAAAAACAAAATGCAGAGTCCTGCCGGCAACGCTCATGCCGAAGTGATCGACCGCCTGCAGGACATTAAAAACAAACTTCTGAAACTCCGCGACGAACTCGAATAATTATTCCGGATTTACTCATGTCCGGGCGGCAAAGTTTTATAAATTCGCAACACCATTCTCTTATTTCTGTTATGTTCACCATTGATACCCATACGCACATTCTTCCCCGCGAATTACCTGATTTCAGTAAAAAATTCGGTTACGGCAACTTTATCTCACTTCATCACCATGAAAAAGGAAAAGCCTGGATGATGCAGGGTGAAAAAAAATTCAGGGAAATTGAGGAGAACTGCTGGGACGCGGAAGTGCGTTTAAAACAAATGGCGGATCATCAGATTGACATGCAGGTGATCTGCACCATTCCCGTGATGTTCAGCTACGACGCCAAACCTCAGCATACGCTTGAGATCGCGCAGTTTCTCAACGACGACATTGCAGGCACGGTGAACGCTCATCCCGGAAAATTTATCGGGCTGGCCACACTTCCCATGCAGGACACAGCACTTGCTGTGAAGGAGCTGGAACGCTGCATGAAAAACGGTTTCCGTGGCGTTCAGATTGGCAGCAACATCAACGACCTTAACCTCAACGAAGATCAGTTTGACGATTTTTTCGCAGCCTGCGAATCTCTGAATGCTGCTATACTTGTTCATCCCTGGCAAATGATGGGTCAGGCCCACATGAGCAAATACTGGCTGCCCTGGCTGGTAGGAATGCCCGCTGAGATCAGCCGCGCCATCTGCTCAATGATATTTGGAGGTGTTTTTGAAAAATACAAAAAACTAAAAGTGTGTTTTGCGCACGGAGGCGGTTCTTTTTTACCTACTATCAGCCGCATTGAACACGGCTGGGAATGCAGGCCCGATCTTGTGGCCATCGACAACAAAGCCAATCCCAAATCCTATCTCGGGCGTTTCTGGGTGGATAGCCATGTGTGTGATCATAAAATGCTGCATTACGTGATTGATCTGGTGGGTGCCGACAAAGTGATGCAGGGCAGTGATTATCCTTTCCCGCTCGGTGAAGCTATTCCAGGGGAACTTGTAAGAAACGCGCCCTTAAGCGCGTCAGAAAAAGAAAAGATTCTTGGGTCCTCTGCCAAAGCCTGGCTCGGCATCTGATCAGGCTTTAGTCACCAGTGCAAAGTTGCCGTCGATCCTGAATTTCCAGCTGGAATCAAAAATTTTAGGAAGAAACCTTTTGTAAAGCGCCATCCGCGCGTTCTCAACGTCATCGGCCTCACCTTCGCGGCCCACGGCATTAAATTCGTAGATATTTACTTTAGGATGTTCTTTCATGTAGTTCTTTACAATCTCCACGATGGTATTCATCACCTGGTAAACCTCACCGCGGTTGGTAGTTACATATTCTTCTCCCTCAAACTCATCGTCGATCACACCGAATACAATGTTGGCGTGGAGAATATTGTCCTGAAGTCGGCCAAAGCGCACCTCGTACCGTAAACCACTTTTGGTATTAAAATAGTACACTCCGGCACTTGGAATGCCGGGGTACTCAATAGGCAGTATATTTTGGTAAGCAGAGTTCAAGCGTTACACAATTGCACCCGCTTTTTTCCGGAAACGTTCCGCCAGAACGAGTTCTTTGCCTCCAGCGCTGTAATCGTAAAATCCTTTGCCCGACTTGGCACCCAGGCTTCCCGCTGTTACCATGTTCACGAGCAAGGGCGCCGGCGCGTATTTCGGATTTCCGAATCCATCCTGAAGTACACGTAAAATATTAAGACAAACGTCAAGTCCGATAAAATCAGCCAGCTGTAAAGGACCCATCGGGTGAGCCATGCCCAGCTTCATCACGGTATCAATCTCTTCAACACCGGCAACACCTTCACTCAGGGTAAAAATGGCTTCGTTGATCATGGGCATCAGAATTTTATTGGCTACAAAGCCCGGGTAATCGTTTACTTCAACAGGAATTTTACCAAGGTTTTTTGACATGCTCATGATCTGTTCGCACACTTCATCAGAAGTGCTGTAACCACGGATCACTTCAACGAGTTTCATGATCGGAACCGGATTCATAAAGTGCATGCCGATCACTTTGTCGGGACGTTTTGTAACCGCCGCGATCTTGGTGATGGATATAGAGGATGTATTGCTGGCCAGGATAGTTTGCTGCGGACAGATCGCGTCGAGTTGGGTAAAGATCTTCAGTTTTACTTCTATGTTCTCGCTCGCTGCTTCCACTACGAGATCAGCATTCGCGGCCGCTTTCGCCAGATCCGTATGTGTACTGATATTTTTAAGTGTGGATGTTTTGATGTCTTCGCTGATGCTTCCCTTCTGAACCTGACGATCAAGATTTTTGGTGATCGTTGCCAATGCTTTGGTAAGTGCCGCTTCGTTAATATCAACCAGATTTACATTATAACCGCTCTGCGCAAATGTATGGGCAATACCGTTACCCATGGTGCCGCTTCCTATCACTGTAATGTTCTTCATTTTAAAAAAATTAGATTATAAATCTACCTGAGAATTTTGGTTTATACAAATAATTCTCCCTTGCATAAAACAAAAAACCCCCCGGTTTCGGAGGGTTTTAGAGAATATTTAATTATTAATTGGTGATGCTGATTTTTTTCTCGAGTTCTTCGATGTACGCTTTAAAACGTTTATCGGTGTCCATCAGGTTATTTACCGTGCGGCAGGCGTGTAATACAGTGGCGTGATCTTTTCCTCCGCAATGCATACCAATGGTAGCGAGAGAAGATTTGGTCATGCTTTTCGCGAAATACATGGCTATCTGGCGGGCCTGAACCACCTCGCGTTTGCGGGTCTTTGATTTCATGGTATCGATGGCCAGATCAAAATAATCACAAACCACTTTCTGAATGTAATCAATAGACACCTCACGGGCTGTGCTCTTTACAAACTTGTCGATCATTGACTTGGCAAGCTCCAGCGTGATCGTTTTTTTATTCAGGCTCGATTGTGCAAGTAAAGAGATCAGAGCGCCTTCCAGTTCACGTACGTTGGATGTGATGCTGTAGGCCAGGTATTCGTTCACTTCTTTAGGAAGCTGGATACCTTCATTGTAAACTTTTTTATCCAGGATCGCGATACGCGTTTCAAGTCCTGGCGCCTGAAGATCGGCACTTAAACCCCATTTAAAACGAGAAAGCAAACGCTGCTCAATGCCCTGAATGTCAACGGGAGCGCGATCTGCCGTAAGGATGATCTGCTTTCCGAGCTGGTGCAGGTGATTAAAGATATGGAAAAATACATCCTGTGTTTTTTCTTTACCTGCAAAATACTGAACGTCGTCAATGATCAGTACATCTATCATCTGGTAGAAATGCACAAAATCATTCTGATTGTTCTGTTTGATGGATTCGATGAACTGCGTGATGAATTTTTCAGACTGTACATATAATACTGTCTTGTTCGGGAAATTCTTTTTTACTTCAATACCAATGGCCTGTGCAAGGTGAGTTTTACCAAGACCAACGCCACCATATAATAACAAAGGATTAAAAGCGTTGCCGCCCGGCTTTTGCGCTACGGCATAAC
>CAZFCR010000326.1:0-4536 GCA_964517305.1 uncultured Akkermansia sp. | reverse complement strand
GCCCGATGCGCCCAGCGCCAAGGCGCAAACGGCCTGGGGGCTGCTCGGCTGGAGTGCAAGCACCGGCGAGGCCACCGAGTGGTCTGCGCCACCCAAGCAGGCGCGGGCCGCCGCCGCATCGCCCCGGTTCACCGCCAGTGCCAACTGCCCAATCGCACCTTTGAAGCGGCGGCTTTGGCGCAGCATCACCGTCTGCTGGGCCAGCACGGGTGCCGGATCGGGCACCACAAACTCAGAAGCCAGCGTCTGCCCCGCTACGGCCTGCACAAACTTTACCAGGTAATGGAAAAAATGATCAACCGCGGCCAGGATGGCGCGGGGATTGCCACCATCAAACTGGATGCAGAACCGGGCACCACGTACATCGACCGCCTTCGTTCCGTTGAAAGCAAAGCCACCCAGGATATCTTCAGCCAGATCAATAATCTGTATATCGACGCGCAGCTCTCCAACCCTGAAGCCTACAAAAGCGCGCAGTGGCAAAAAGAGAACATTCCCTTCGCGGGAGAATTACTGCTCGGTCATTTACGCTACGGCACTTTCGGCAAAAATGGTGTTCAGAGCTGTCACCCTTTTAAACGCCAGAACAACTGGATGAGCCGCAACCTGGTGGTAGCCGGAAACTTTAATCTCACCAACGTGGATGAACTGTTCACGCATCTCGTAGAACTCGGACAACACCCCATCCAGAAAGCCGATACGGTAACGGTGATGGAAAAGATCGGTCATTTCCTCGACAAAGAAAACGACAAACTTTTTAAAAAATTCAAAGAACAAAACGATAAAAATTACGAGATCAGCAAACTCATCCAGGCCAATCTCGACGTCGCTTCCATCCTCCGCGAAAGCAGTAAAAAATGGGATGGCGGTTATGTGATGTGCGGCATGATCGGACACGGCGATGCTTTTGTATTGCGCGATCCCAACGGTATCCGTCCTGCATTTTTTTATCACGATGAAGAGGTAGTGGTGGTCGCCAGCGAGAGACCGGTGATCCAGACGGTATTTAACGTGCCTATGGAATCGGTTCAGGAAGTGAAACCGGGCCATGCGCTCATCATCAAAAAAAGCGGCGCACTTAGCCAGGAAGAAATTGTGGAGCCCCAGGAAAGATTATCCTGCACCTTCGAACGCATTTATTTCAGCCGCGGCAACGATGGCGACATTTACCGCGAACGCTGCATGCTGGGAAAAAACCTTACCGAAAGCGTGCTGCGCTCCGTTAATTACGATCTCGATAACACCGTGTTCAGCTACATTCCCAATACGGCTGAAATGGCCTTTGTAGGACTTACAGAAGGTTTGCACGAATACGCCAATAAAAACAAAGCCGCCGAAATTGCCGCCCTCAAAGGCAAACACACCGAAGAACAACTCAGCGCCATCCTCAACCGCAAACCGCGCATTGATAAAGTGGTGATCAAGGATGCCAAACAACGTACTTTTATCACCAACGACGAAAGCCGCGACAGCCTTGTGAACCTGGTGTACGACGTAACTTACGGTACAGTGAAAAAAGGCGTGGATAATCTCGTTGTGCTCGACGACAGCATTGTACGTGGCACCACGCTGAAACAAAGTATTCTTAAAATTCTCGATCGTCTGCAGCCTAAAAAGATTGTGGTAGTGAGCTCCGCCCCGCAGATCAGGTATCCCGATTGTTACGGCATCGACATGGCCGTTCTTAAAAAGTTTGTCGCATTTGAAGCTACAGTGGCACTGGTCCGCGAGCGCGGAAAAGAAGATTTTCTGAACGACCTTTACAAACGTGCGAAAGAGGAATTGCTCAAACCAAAAGAAGAACAGGTGAACCTCGTCAAAGAATTATACAGCTCTTTTTCACCTGAAGAGGTCTCAGAAAAAATTGCCAGCATGATCCGTCCTAAGGATCTGAATGCTGAATTTGAGATCATTTACCAGAGTGTGGAAGGTTTGCACGCCGCTTGTCCTGAACACAAGGGCGACTGGTATTTCAGTGGCAACTACCCTACTCCGGGCGGCAACAAGGTCAGCAACCAGGCCTTTGTCAACTACATGGAAGGCAGTAACCGCAGGGCTTATTAAAGCTTGTTTTAAATTTTTTTATTGTTCAATGATGCTTACCTGTTCGATCCCGTCGATCTGAACACTGCGGTTGCCTTCACCTTTGCCCGGAATAAAAATGGAAGTGGTGAAGGTTTTATTGCCACTCATCAGGCGGATGAAGTATTGACCGCGTTTGATCTTCTGGTATTCAGAACTCGTCATTGGTGCCAGGTCCTTCACAACAATGGTTCTTTCTCCAACAATCACCGAATCGAGTGTTGCCGTGTAATAATTGCTCACACGCAGGCGGTATCCTTTGTCGCAGCCCGTCAAAAACATCAGCGAAACGATGCAAAGAAGCAGGCGGAAAAAAGGAAAAACTGATCGGTTCATCTTAAAACTTTCGGTTCATTTCGCGCTCAATGTCGCGTTTTTTAATATCGTCGCGTTTATCAAATTCTTTCTTTCCTTTGGCCAGCGCGATGTTCAGCTTGGCAAATCCCCTTTCATTGATAAACAGTTTTACAGGAATAATGGTCAATCCCTGATCTTTTACTTTTTTCTGAAGTTTGTTGAGCTCCTGGCGGCTGAGCAACAGCTTTCGTTCCCGCATGGGTTCGTGATTATAAAACGATGCGTTGCCATATTCCGTGATGTGGAAATTTTTTACATACAGTTCATCGTTCCTAAAATAACAGAAACTGTCAGCTAGCCCGGCTTTCCCTTCCCTGATCGATTTGATCTCCGTTCCTTTCAGCACCATGCCCGCGGTTAACGTGTCCAGAAACTGGTAGTCAAACTTCGCGCGGCGGTTCTCTATGTTCACTGTATTGCTTATCTTGGCCACTTTGTAAATTTACTAATTAATCATGCAGGATGTCAAATTAATACGCGCCCAACCAAACGACATTGCCCTTATTTCCTCGCTGGCGCGCACCATATGGCAACAGCATTACCCGTCCATTATTTCCCAGGCACAGATCGATTACATGCTGGACCGGATGTACAGTTCGGCCACACTCGAAAAACAGATGCAGGAGGGTGTTTTTTATTTTCTGATTCTTCATGGAACTGAGCCGCTCGGTTTTATTTCCGTGAATGAAGAAAACGAAGGCGAATGGTTCCTCGGAAAATTTTACATCAACCAGGAAAAAGGCGCCAAAGGCATCGGCAGCGCCGCTTTCGGCCGGCTGCTGACGGTGATTTCGCCTAAAAAGATCCGCCTCACGGTGAACAGGCAGAACTACAAGTCCATCAACTTTTATTTTAAAAACGGCTTCACCATCTCAGAGGTGGCAGACTTTGACATCGGCAACGGTTATGTGATGAACGATTTTGTGATGGTCTGGAAAAAGCCGGAATGATCTATTCATCCTTGCTTTGCAGCAGTTTTTCAAGCGCGTACATCTCATCCCTTAAACGTGCGGCTTCCATAAAATTCATATCCTTGGCCGCCTTGATCATCGCTGATTTGATCTTGCCAATTTGTTTTTTCAGTTCACCCGAATCCATATACTGAACAACCGGATCTGCTGCCATGTTGATCTCATCCGGTTCCGCGTACGCTTTCACCAGTTTGCCGTTCACAGTCACTTCCACACCACTCAGTAAAGACTGCATGCCTGGTTTTCTTCCAGCCTGAACCGGTGTGATCTTGTGTTCGTAATTGTATGCGATCTGCTTTTTTCTCCGGCGCATCGTCTCATCAATCGTTAGCTGCATGCTTTCAGTGATCTTGTCCGCGTACATGATCACACGGCCGTTCACGTTCCTCGCGGCGCGACCAACGGTCTGCACCAGACTGCGTTCATTTCGCAGAAAACCTTCTTTATCTGCATCCAGAATCGCCACCAGTGAAACTTCCGGCAGGTCCAGTCCTTCTCGGAGGAGGTTGATGCCCACAAGCACGTCAAACATGCCCATACGCAGCTGCCTAAGGATCTCCACCCTTTCGAGCGTATCCACCTCGCTGTGAATATAGCGGCAGCGGACGTTGAGTTTGGTGAGGTATTTTGTCAGTTCTTCCGCCATGCGTTTGGTGAGCGTCGTCACCAGGATCCGTTCGTCGTTGGCCACAACTTTGTGGATCTCATCCAGCAGATCGTCCACCTGGTTGGAACATGGCCTCACGTCGATGATAGGATCAATGATGCCTGTTGGCCTGATCAGCTGTTCCACTACAATGCCCTCCGCCTGCTGCAATTCATATTCCGCTGGCGTGGCGCTGATGTACACGGCCTGATTGATCATCGCATAAAATTCTTCAAACTTGAGCGGACGGTTGTCCAGCGCCGAAGGCAATCTGAATCCGTATTCCACCAGATTCTGTTTCCTGCTTAAATCCCCGCCAAACATGGCCCGCACCTGGGGCAGGGTCACGTGACTTTCATCCACCATCAGTAAAAAATCGTTCGGAAAATAATCGATCAGGCAGAAGGGACGCATGCCCGGCAAACGTCCGTCAAAATACCGCGAATAATTTTCTATCCCGTTGACGTACCCCATTTCTGC
>CAZFCR010000325.1:0-4547 GCA_964517305.1 uncultured Akkermansia sp. | reverse complement strand
GGGGCTTCGACGAGCTCAGCCGCCGGGTTTAGGTTCAACCGCTGGTTAAAATAGTCCGGTGGTTGAGTCCGTCGAAACCACCTTTACAAGAATGCTATAATTGATTTGCTTTCGATCACCGGGGCTTCGACACGCTCAGCCGCCGGGTTTAGGTTCAACCGCTGGTTAAAATAGTTCGGTGGTTGAGCCCGTCGAAACCACCTTTACAATAATGCTATAATTGAATTGCTTTTTGATAACCGGGGCTTCAACAAGCTCCTGCCAGAAATTCGTTGCTTCGGCAAGCTCAGCTGTCGCATATACCTAATTCGCCGGACCCGACAAAAAGTTAACATTCACAAAATCTTCAAGCGTGTAACGCTGCGATCCCACAAAAGCTACGATCCATGCATCTTTCACGCCTTCAGAAATAAGTTTCTGTCTTTGTTTTTCCGCGTCTTTCAGCATGTTAAACTCTTTCTGTGTAAAACGGGTAATGCCATCCGGATATACGACTGATTCAACTTTTCCGAGACTCTCCAGTTTTTCATATTTAAAATTCTCAGGTTTTTTAAACGCGCCGATCTGAACTTTAAACACAAGGTTTTCACCACAATAATTGCCTGCAATCTTCAGCAGTTTCGCGTAATTGTTTTTATCGTTGAGCGATTTACCTTTCAGATCAGAAAGATCTCTCAGGTCTGCGTCGCATGGGTTCACAGCCACAACAGGCTCTTCCTCCTTGGGTGTTTCTTTTTTAGGTTCTTCTTTTACTGCCACAGGTTCCTCTGTTTTTTCTTCTTTCTTCTCTTCAGGAACCACAGCCACAGGCTCCTCAACTTTTTCTTCAGGTTTCTTTTCTTCAGCAACTGCTGCAACAGGTTCTTCCGGTTTCGTTTCTTCTTTTGTTTCAGCAGGTTTCACGGGCTCGTTAACCGCCACTGTTTCTTTTTCTTTCTGTTGTTTCGCTGCTACAGCGGCCGAAAGCGGAACCGATTTTCTCGCAGTGTCTTTTCCGGAAGTAATGTAAGCTCTGCTGAACAAATAAAAATCTTTGCTTTGTTCAATGAACTGATCCAGGTTTTTAAGATCCAGATCTTCTTCTATCGGTTCATATCCTTCGGCGCTGATCCTGATGTTATACACATTGCCTGGTTTGAGCGCAGTTAAATATTTTCCGGTGCTCGCGTTTGAAAAATAGGAACCCGCGTTTTCGCCATCAGATTTTTTTACCACATCTATCTTGGCTTCGAGTGGTTTGTCATCACCATACACAGTACCTTTAATAAGCGCTACAATAGGCTTCTCGCCAAGGATCCCCGGCGTTACCATATAAATGTCCTGACTGCCTTTTGCGGAAACACCCGCGCGCGTGCTGCTGAAAAATCCTTTATCGCCTTTTGAATTGATCACATAATAACTGTCGTCTTCGGTGGTGTTGAGCGGTATGCCCATGCTGCGCGGATCCGTCCACTCGTTGCCCTGTTTGATGGAAAACATGATGTCGTAGCCGCCAATGCTTGTATGTCCTTTGGAACTGAAAAACAGTGTGAGGCCATCGGGATGAATAAATGGAGCGTCATCATCGTATTCGGTGTTGATCTTCGGGCCCAGATTCACTGCCGGACCCCAGTCACCATCCACAAACTCACTCAGCCAGATGTCTCTGCCGCCAAGACCTCCGGGCCTTTCACTTGAAAAATAAAGATATTTCCCGTCCGCGGAGATCGAGCAGGATCCTTCCCAGTATTCAGGTGTATTGATGTTGGTATTGAGTGGAACAGCCGTTGAAAACACACTGCCATTGAGCTGACTCATCAGGATATCACCTTCGTTTTCGTTGTTGCTGAGAAATGTAAAAAGCGTTCTCCCGTCGGGCGACATACCAATCGCCGCGTCGTTACCGCGTGTGTTGAGTGCTTCAATGGCTTGTGCGGGTTGCCATTGACCGGTTGCTGAATCTTTATAGCTAATGTAGATGTCTGAGAGATACACTCCATTAGGATCGTATTTCATTTGCGCGTTCTGTTTGCCGCCCATGCTGTTGCGACCCACGTATGTGAAAATCATCATCGATTCGTCGGCTGTAATTACGGGCACGCCTTCCAGTTCGGCGGTGTTAATAGGACCGCCAATGTTGGAAATATCAGCGAAGACTTTGTTCTCCATTAAAAACTTTCCGTTCAGGCAATTTTTGATCAGCAGCTGCACTTCCGGTAACATGGCTTTGTCTTCTTTCTTTTTGCTGTTTCCTAAAATGTCAACCAATGGCTGCAGAACAATGATGGCTTCGTCAAATTTATAATTCCGGTGATAGGCTTTTCCAAGATAAAACTCCACCTCTATGGTTTTGTATTTTTTCTTCATGTCCTGGAAGATCTCGATCGAACGTTCTTTTTTCTCTGAAAAATTAAGGGCTGAGATGCCGAGCTTAAACTGGTAGTCGATCTCACGGGGATATTTGGTATGCAGTTTGTCGAATACCCGGTAGGCATTTTCAAAATCCTGGTTGTTCAGGTAATCGTATCCCTGGTCTTCAAGCGCACTTTTTGATTGTGATCGCAAAGCAGCGTTGAACAATAAAAACGACAACGTGAGTAAAAGAAAACGTATTTTTCTGGCCATGGTAATGGGTATTATTCCTGTTTATAAAAGTTGGAATAATTGAGGCCGGTGTTTGGGGTAAACACACAAACTTATTAATAGTCACCTGTTTAAAGGTAAAAGGCGATTTCCGGCGTTTTAATTCTTACCAGGCGCAGTTGCAGGCCGGACTGAAGTTGATGATGGTGTTGGGCAGCATGTTCTGAATGTTGTCCTGGTGTTGCTGCGGAATCAGGATGTTGCGCAGATCCATCCACTTGAGGTTTTTCAGATTTACCATCGACTCCGGAAAATAATCCAGGTTGTTGCTCCAGAGGTCCGCTACCTCAAGGTTTTCGAGGTCACCAAAACTGAAAGGCAGAATTTCAATTTCGTTCTGATTCACGTTCAGGTGTCGCAGGTTTTTCAGTTGCCCGATGTTAACGGGCAGGCGCTCCAGACCGGTTCTGCTGGCAATGAGGTATTGCAGGTTTTTTAGATTAACGATAGAGTCGGGAAGTTCCTTGATACTGTTGCGGCTGATGTCGAGGTATTGAAGATTCTTCAGTTCAAGGATCTCCATCGGGAACTGTTTCAGTTTTTGTTTGCGCAGGTTAAGTTTAATGATGTCATGCGGATTTTTTAAAGCCTCTTCGAGTGAGGTATATTCTGTGTGCAGTGCCAGCGACATGGAATCAAGCAGATCAGAAGGCCGCGATTGCGCGCTGAGGTTAACACGGAGGGTCAGCACCAGTATGATAAAAAAGAGGGTTCTCATTTCAGTTCATTTATCAGTCGCAGGCAGTTGGCTTTATCTTCGTCGAGTGCCGCGATCAGAGCGTTTAAGTTAGGGAATTTTTTTTCGTCTCTTAAACGTTTAATAAAATTTAATTGTATTGACTTGCCGTAAAGATCGCCTGAAAAGTTAAAAAGATGCACTTCCAGTTTGCGCAGCCCGTCGTTATCGGTGGTTGGATTAATCCCGATGCTCATCATGCCATAATAAGGTTCATTTCCGGCAATCACTTCCACAAAATAAACGCCCGTTTTAGGAATGATCTTTTCTTCACCCGCGGGAAGAAGATTTGCCGTGGGATAACCCAGTGTGCGCCCCAGCTGTTTGCCTTTTACCACGCGGGCGTTGAGGGTAAAGCGGTGGCCGAGGAATTCAGAGGCCTGGTCCAGATGGCCCTCCTTAAGCGCCTTTCTGATCTTGCTGCTGCTGATGGAAATGTTATCGATGTCGAGCGCGCTGATCTCTTCCACTTCAAAGTTGTGCAGGGGCGCGTATTGTTTTAAAGTATGAATGTCGCCACCCCGGTTTTGCCCGAATTTATGGTCGTAACCAATCACGAGGTGTTTTACATGGAGGCTCCGCAACAGAATTTCGCGGATGTAGTGTTCTGAATCGAGCTGCGAAAATTGTTTAGTGAAAGGATAAACAACGGTAACGTCCACACCGTACTTTTCAAGCAGATCAAGTTTTTCGTCAATAAGCGTGAGCAGTTTCAGGTCTTTTTGTTCGGGAAACAACACTTTTCGCGGATGCGGCTCAAAAGTTAACACAACGGTTTTTAGCCCTGTTGCTTTTTTCAGCTCTTTCAGGCGGTTCAGTATTTTCTGATGACCCAGGTGCACACCGTCGAAGGTGCCGATGGTGAGAATGGTGGGCGACTCAATCCTGAAATGTTCGGTGTTTTGTACGGTTAACACGGGGCAAAAATAGCGTTAATTCCCCAATTGAAGGCAGGCAGGCCTCAGCAGGCTGGTCAGAGCGGCGGTGGCGGGAAAAAATCACAGAGATGGATGGGTTTGTTTTTTGGCAGGCGGCCCGGTTTCTGTTAAAAACCCCTTAATAAATAGGTCGTTTTTATGCATTGATTAAAATTAAAACACTACCTTTGCGCTCGAAAAATTAGAAGATTTAATCCCATGTCTAAACAAATTGGCAAAATTGCGCAGGTAATCGGTCCGGTAATCGATGT
>CAZFCR010000324.1:0-4559 GCA_964517305.1 uncultured Akkermansia sp. | reverse complement strand
CCCAGATAACAATAAAAATGAACCACCTGCCAAAACCCTGTCCCATTGCCTGGTAAGTTTGAAAAATAAATTTTAAATTGTATCTTTATACAAATATAATGCCTTATGATATCCCCCGGATTAATAATACTGATTGTACTACTGGTCCTCACCGTGATCTTATCCATTGTCACCGTGCAGCAGGGTACCATTGCCATCACCACCATATTTGGAAAGTTCAGCCGGATCTTAAGGCCCGGCCTTAATTTTAAGATCCCGTTCATTGAACGCGTCTTTAAAAAAATATCGGTACAGAACAGAAGTGTAGAACTTGGATTTCAGGCTGTTACTGTTGATCAGGCGAATGTGAACTTTACCGCCATGTTATTGTATTCTGTTTTAAACAGCGACGAAGAAACTATCAAAAACGTGGCTTTTAAATTTATAGATGACCGTAACTTTATGCAGGCGCTCGTGCGTTCTGTTGAGGGATCTGTGCGCGCGTATGTAGCTACCAAAAAACAGGCAGAGGTATTGATCCTGCGCCGTGATATAGTAGAGGCGGTAAAAGAACAACTGGATAAAACACTGGAGGAATGGGGTTATCATCTTATTGACCTTCAACTGAACGATATTACTTTCGACGAAGAAGTGATGCGCTCCATGGCCAAAGTAGTAGCGAGCAACAACCTGAAGTCCGCGGCGGAGAACGAAGGTCAGGCCCTCCTGATCACCCGTACCAAGGCAGCGGAAGCAGAGGGGAACTTTATTAAAATATCGGCCCAGGCCGAAAAAGATGCCAGCCAGCTCAAAGGTCAGGGTATTGCCCTGTTCAGGCAGGAAGTGGCCAAAGGGATGGCCGGCGCGGCAAAAGAAATGCACGATGCCAACCTCGACGCCTCTTTGATTCTGTTCAGCATGTGGACAGAATCAGTGAAAAACTTCGCGCAGGAAGGCAAGGGCAATGTGATCTTTCTCGACGGCAGTACCGATGGTCTGCAGAAAACCATGAAAGACATGATGGCACTCAATCAGCTAGAAACAACATCTAAACACCAATAAAATCATCTGAACAAATGAAAAAACAATTATCAAAAATTGCACTCGGGCTAAGCCTTTTCGCATTTTCATCCGGATCTGCGCAGCAACCGCAGATTTTACCATGCCATACCTATGAGGCCATGGAGGAAATTTTCGCGACAGATCCTGCCGCAAGAAAAAACTACGACGAAAATCAGAAAAAATTCCAGGCCGAATACCTGCAGAATCTCGCGAATGCCAATGGCAAATCGGCGGCTGCGGCGGCTTATGAATATACCATTCCCGTAGTGTTTCATATTTTGCATACAGGGGGTCCCGAAAATATTTCAGATCAGGTGTGTATCGACGCGCTGGATTGGGTGAACAAGGATCTGGCCCGTTTACATGCGGATGCCAATACAGTTGCTCAGCCTTTTCAGTCTTTGTATGTACCATCGGATATCAAATTAATGCTTGCAAAAAGGGATAATGCAGGCAACTGTGTGACCGGTATCGTTCACCGTTATGATACCCGTACGGTTTGGGATCGCTCCGGCAACATTAACCTGCTTTACAGCGGCATTACGGCAATGTATCCTTCTTCAAGGTATCTGAACATCATCATTGTAAAAGAGATTGTGGCCCAGCCTAACCAGGTGGGAACCATTGTGGGGTACACCTATAAACCAGGCACCTGGGGCAGCAACGTGGCACAGGATGCCATCGTTTATAATTACAGTTATCTGGATGTTAATGGCGGTGAACCACGCAGCCTTACTCATGAACTGGGTCACTGGCTCAATTTATCACACACTTGGGGTGACACCAATAATCCAGGTATTTCATGCGGTGATGATTTTGTAAGCGACACGCCTCCAACAAGGGGCCAGCTTGGCGGATGTCCATCAAGCGCAAGCGGAAACCTGTGTGCCACCACTTCCAACACAGCTTATACTGCCGGCATGAACAATTCAGAGAACATCATGGATTACACCAGCTGTTCAAAAAATTTCACCGCAGGGCAGACTGAAAGAATGAGAACAGCGCTTGCTTCGTCGATCAGTTCAAGAAATAACCTGTCATCGCCTGGCAATATTGCTTTTACCGATGTGAACGGTGCAGGTGTTTGCGCCCCGGTTGCTGAATTTATTTCTACCACTTTGGGTTATACCGTTTGTTCAGGCGGATCATTGACCATGAGAGATTTTTCTTATAACGGCTCTGTTGACAATTATAACTGGGCCGCTGGAAATGGCGGCATTGTTGCTTCGCCAACATCTTCAAGCACCAGCATCCAGTTTAATACCATCGGCACCGTTAACGTTACACTTACCGTGAGCAACGCCCAGGGTGCTACTTCAAAAGTGCGTACCGTTACTGTGGTTGATGGAACTGCCAGCATGGTCGGACCTTACACTGAAGGTTTCGAATCGTCGCTACAGCCGGATTGGAGCACCTTTAACAGCACCAACAATTCTCCTACCTGGGAATATACCTACGATGCCTCTTACGAAGGTAACGCGTGTTTTGTTCTTCAGAACGCAGGTGCGTTTGCGAACGATGTGGATTACCTGCAGACACCCATCATCGATATGTCAGCAAGTCCTGTGAAAGATCTTGAGTTTGCCTATGCCTACGCACGAAAAAACACATCGGAAACTGACATCTTCAGGGTTGAATCTTCAACCGATTGCGGTGGATCGTGGAACGATCTGTTGGTTTACACGGCAGGACAGATGGCTGGATTCTCTGGTGGCACAACTGCCAGCAGTTTTATTCCAACACCTGAGCAATGGCGTTCTGTGGTACTCAGCAGCGCTGCTTTCAGCAAGTGGAACGCCATAAAAAATTCTCCGGCACTTATCATCAGATTTACGTTTGAGCAGGGCAATACCGGCGCGGGTAATAATTTTTACCTCGATGCCATTAACCTGCCCGCGGGCGGAACAGGGCTTGCGGAACTCCGATCTAAATTAGGTTTATCACTTTATCCAAACCCTACCAACGGGTCTGCCAGCCTGAGCCTGCACCTTCACGACGCTTCCAAAGTGCGCGTAGCGGTGCTTGACGTGCTTGGCAAAGAGGTACTGCCGGTAACAGAAACCAATCTTTCAGCCGGCGAGCAAACGCTTACCCTCAACGCCAACAGCAGCCTGCCTGCCGGTATCTATTTTGTAGACATCATGGTAAACGGTTCGCGTGTTACCGAGAAATTGGTGATCGATTAAACCGACCTTTTTTATTTTAATTTAAATCCCGGTCCGGAATGACCGGGATTTTTTTTATCTTTAGTCAGCCCGATTTTCGTGAAAACATTTACCAGCATTCCCTTTCTGAGAATTCTGTTGCCCTTTGTGCCGGGCATCCTCACTGGTATTTATCTCGATGGAAACTGCGCCGTGCCGCTGGCGGTTTTTATTTTTCCGTTCATCGCCCTTATTTTTTTTCTGCTTAAAACAAAATCGAAGACCAACAAGAGGCTTTTTGTGCTTGCGGCCGATCTTTTTCTGTTTTTTCTTGGTATACAACTTACCTATACCGGTAAACAACTCAACGATCCCTTTCATTACAGTCGTTTTGCCACAGCAGAACCCGTGGTAATGAGTGGCATCATTCACGATATTCCGGCGCGGCGTGCAAAAACAACCCGGTGTGAACTCAGGCTGAATGGTCTTTACCGCCATCAACAATGGCAACCTGTTACCGGTAAGATGTATGTTTATGTAAAACAATCGGTGCGTGACTCCCTTCTGAGGCCGGGGGCTCAGCTTGTCTTTGGTTCTGTGTTAAAGACACCTTTGCCTGCGGCCAATCCGGGCCAGTTCGATTATGCTGCTTACCTTGAGCGAAAACAAATCTTTCATACGGCCCTTGTTGATTCGGGTGCCTGGCAGAGCACGCATAATAAGGGCGGTGAATCTTTGTGGTTATGGGGTTTGTTTGTAAAACACGCTACGTTAAACGCGCTCAGGCAAAGCGGCCTCACCTTTGAGGCATACACCATTTGTGCAGCACTGTTAACGGGATACGACGAAGAGATTGACCGGGGAATCATGGAGGCTTTTTCGCATACCGGCACTTTGCATGTTTTATCGGTATCGGGTTTGCACACTGGTCTGATTTACCTTTCACTTGTATTTATATTTAATTTATTTGACAGGCATTCGCGGCACAAGGTCCTGCGTTTTTATATCATTACCCTGCTTTTGTGGGCTTTTGCCCTGATCACCGGTTTCTCTGCGCCGGTGCTGCGGGCGGTGATCATGCTCACATTTCTGGGGGCAGGCTCATTGTATTTCAGGTCATCCGTCAACAATCAGATCAACATACTTTCGGTTTCGGCCTTTTTACTCTTGTATACCGATCCTTACCTGATAGCGGACGTGGGGTTCCTTCTGAGTTTTCTGGCCATGGCCGGGATCTTTTGTTTTCAACCCCTGTTTGATAAATGGTGGGAAGCGCCACGACCCTTTGTTCATGTATGGCAGAACATCACTGTGTCTTTTGCCGCTACACTGAGCACCCTGCCGGTGACTCTTTTTTATTTTAAACAATTTCCG
>CAZFCR010000323.1:0-4569 GCA_964517305.1 uncultured Akkermansia sp. | reverse complement strand
ATATTCAAAGCCCGGATTGACAGCCGCAAGATCAACAAACGGACTAAAAAATGCAGTGTTTTTCTGAGCACCGTTCCCGGCAATGTTACCATTATGGAAGTGGAACCAAAAGAAGTTGAGATCCTAATCTTTAAAAGATGATCGCAGGATTAACCGGTGGCATTGGCAGCGGAAAATCAATAGTTGCCCGTTTGTTTGAGCTGATGGCTTGTCCGGTATTTTACAGCGACGATGTGGCGCGAGAACTGTATTTTGATAAAGAAATCAAACCACAGGTACTGGCTCTGCTGGGGGCCGAAGCGTACATCAGTGAGTCTGAAATCAACAAAACCTTTATCAGCAACAAAATTTTTGGCAGCAAACAACACCTTGATGGGTTAAACGCCATCATCCATCCCGCCGTGCGGAAAAAGTTCGAAGACTTTGCAGCCCGGTATCCCGGTCAGCTGGTAGTAAAAGAAAGTGCCCTGTTGTTTGAAGCAGCTCTGACATCCGGCTGCGATAAAATAATTGTGGTGGCGGCAGATGAAGAACTGCGCATTCGACGGGTGATGGCCCGCGACCATCTGAGCCGCGAACAGATCCTTCAAAAAATGGAGGCGCAGTTGCCCCAGGAACATAAAATTAAAAATGCCGATTACGTCATCATCAACAACGATACCCAGCTGCTGATCCCGCAGGTAGTGGCGATAGTGAAAAAATTATCATCATCGGCCCGGTGAGTTACAGGATCTTCTCCTGATTTCATAACTTAGTTGAATGATCCGGAAAGATTTTATACAGCGCCAGTTTGAAGAGTTCGGAAAAGCGCTTGCACATCTCCTTCTGCTGAAACAGGAAAAAGACTGGGACAATTTCGAAAAAAAGCTGGCCGAAACCACAAAAAAATTTACAGGCTCAGAGTTAACGCAGGTCACCGCCATGGATGAAGCACAGTTCAACGACGCGATCATCAAAACCAATGCCCTCGACCAGGATCAGAAAAAAATCATGGCGCGCCTGCTTTTCGAGAAACTGGATGTCGCAATTGAAAGAGAACAGCTTGAAGACGTACAGAATTTAAAACAGAAGTGTATGGCACTGTATCAGCACCTGCAGGCGAACAGCACACAAAACGAATTTGACCTTGATGTGCACTACAAACTCGAAGTGCTCAAGAAAATGACCTGATGAAATACTAATTAAAAAAACTCCTTGAGCCGTTGATCACACCAATCACAGAACCTGCCATTTCCCTGTTAAAGAACGGCGAATTGGCCGACCGTGAATAATTGTCCTTTGGTGTAAAAGTGGTACTGTCACCTACGCTGAACAGGGTCAGGTTAGCGGCGGCGCCCTCCCCGATCTGGTGTGTTTCCAGACCCAGCACCCTTTGAGGTCCTTCTGTAAAAGCCCTCACAATGCTGTCAATATTTTTTTCGCCCATTCCTTCCAGCGCGCAGTTAAAAGCCGTCTGAAGGTTCAGCATCCCAAAATCCGCGTGATCAAACTCCAGTTCCTTACTTTCGGGATCCTGGGGTGAATGGTCGCTCACGATCACATCAATCAGTCCGTTTTCAACGCCATTGCGCAGGGCCATCACATCTTTTTTATTTCTCAGTGGCGGATCGAGTTTGTAATTGGTATCAAAATCCTCCAGCGCCGAATCGTCGAGCAGCAGGTTGGCTGCGGCCACACCACAGGTAATGGAGAGCCCCGCCGCTTTCGCTTTTTTAATAAGATCAAGACTGTTTTTGGTGCTGATAACAGGAATATGCAGTCTTCCGCCCGCGTATTCGAGCACGGAAATATTGCGCTGGAGCATCAGTTCTTCCGCGAGACCCGGCATGCCTTTTAAACCGAGTGTGGTAGACACTTCTCCTTCGTTCATCTGCCCGCCGTGCGAAATGCTGTGATCGTTACAATGGGCCATGATCAGGGCACCGATGTTGTCGCCGTACTGCAGCGCACGCATCATGGTTCCGGCATCTTTAACCGGGTTTTTATAATCACTGAAAGCGGCGGCGCCCGACAATTTCATATCGTACATCTCGGCCAGATCTTTTCCTTTCGCTTCCACCGTTACCGTGCCAAAAGGCAACACATCCACCACCTTGTTCCGCGTTTTGTTGATCACGTATTCAATCTGCGATTTGTTGTGAAGCGGAGGCTGGTTATAACTGTGCACGCAAACCGTTGTAAATCCGCCAGCGGCGGCACAGCGGATCATCGTATCAAGATCTTCCTTATGCTCGTAACCCGGGTCGCAGCTCACTGCCTGGAGATCGGTCCAGCCCGCAGACACCCGCAGGTTTTTGGCTTCGATCACCTTTACATTGTTTCTGGCAGTAATGGATTTTTTTATTGTGGTGATCACACCGCCTTCAACAAGAATGTCTAATGTCTTATTGTGCTGCGGCGTACCGGGAGCTATTATTCTGGCCTGGCGGATGAGTATATTCATAATTGGTTTTTACCTGAGAAGGCGCAATAATGCCACTTCAATTGTAATAAATATTAGCGTCAAAATTATAAATAGTTTCCATAATTTTTTCCCTTCACTTAACTGAAGAACATCCGCTGTGATGCTGTTCTCCTCACCGCTGATCACCGAAACATGTTTTAATCCGTTATCGCTGATGTATTTTCTGAGCTCCTCTTCAGTATAACAGGCAAGATCTGATTCGGCGCGTGCGTAATTAAAAGCCAGCGGCATCAAAGAAATTTTATTTCTTCTGATCTCATAAAAACCGGGGATCTGGATCTGGTTGCGGGTGTAAAGCATGAGCCTGTTCTCCACGACCCGCATCTCGGGTATGACATCGGTTTTTGCATCCGCCAGCGAAACAATGTGCGGCGGCTCTTCGGCACCGGCGTTGTCGTTTTTCAAGGCAATCACCACATTGTCCGACACTTCGTATGAGGGTGGTACCTGGCTCTGGCTGCCAAAAGCGATCTTGTAAAATGTGGGAACAAAGATGGCGTGTTTGCTGAAGTTGCCCGACTTACCATCCAGTGCGCCGGCGAATAAATAAACTGTTGCGTTGTTGAGTCTTGAAAAACCAAACAGATCATGCCCGTTTTCAAGGCGTAGCACCGTTTCAAAATTATCGCGGGCACTGCGCTGCAGGCGGAAATGTTTGTTAACGAGGGGAAGGTTCACATTTTTATCCTGCTTTTCAAAAACACCTGCATAAAATCCGGAGCCCGCTTCAATTTTATCTGTGCGTGTGAGGCTCGTATCTGCCGCGCCAAAAACAGGCAAACCCAGATTCGCTAAACCCGGATTGTATTTTTCAGCCGGTATGTCGGGCGGCGGAATGATCACGACGGCCCCGCCCCGCTTGCTGAACTTCTGAATTTCTGCCAGCAAACCCGAACTTAATTCTGAAACTTGGTTGAGCAGGATCACATCTGAAGTTTTAAATGCAGCGTAGTCAATGGTTTGTTCAGAAAAAGAGACAAAAGTAAAAAGGCTGTCGGCAAACAAAGAGCTGAAGATGGCGCCATCAGCCTGTTTGCCGTTGATGAGACATACCGGAATGTTAACGCGGGCGTTAAAAGCAAAAAACAATTCATCGTCGAAGGTCACAGGGAAATCCTCAATTTTTACAGAACCATAATTAAACCCATCCTGACGGCATTCAAAAGTAAAGACGACATCCCTTGAAGCTCCGGCCTGCAAAGAGTAAGAAGCAATGGCCACCTGCTGTTGATTGATCATGAGTTTTGCCGAACCCGCTTCTATCACGTCGTCACTTTTGTTCCGTACCCTTGCGTGGAGTTTCTGAATGCTGCCTTTTTGCTGGAGTGGCGATTCAAACCAGCAGGAATCGAGGTACACGTTATTGATTTTTTTAGAAACCTGTGGTACAATGGTGATGTGGAGCGAGGTGTCTGACTTAAGCGCTTCAAGGTTAAAGGTGGATTTCTGAAGATCGGAAAACACAAACAAATCGCGGGCGGCGGCCTGTGTACCCGCCAGAAAACCGGTTTGTCTTTTCAGTACATCCCCTAATTGTTGCTGAGCGGGCGAAATTTTAATTTCATCTATGAGCAGTGCGGCATTTTCAGGAGCGTTCAGTCGCTGGTGCCGGCCTTCAAAATCGTTTGTCAGTACCTGGAAACGGTGGTTGTTGCCGAGCGCTGAAACAACCTGTCGCGCACGGGTGCGTGCAAGCGCCAGAGCGGGACCCTGTCTGCCCACGTTGTCCATGCTGAAAGAATTGTCGATGTATAAACTGTGGACTTTTCCGGTAAGATCTTTGCTCACTGCATTTTTCCCGGGTATCACAGGTTGGGCAAAGGCCAGAACGAGACAGATGAGGGTAAGACAACGGGTGATGAGGATGAGCAGTTCGCGGAGTCTTGATTTGGATTTGCTTTCCTGCTTCAGTTCTTTCAGAAATCTGACATTGGTAAAATAAACCTTTTTGTATTTCCTGAAATTAAAAAGGTGGATGATAACCGGCACTGCCACCGCCGTAAGCGCCCATAAGAACAGGGGGTACACAAATGTCATAGTCCATAAAAATACACATTTTTAAGTAGGCGTTACCCGAAGCTGCGGAGAATGTCGGATATTTGCGA
>CAZFCR010000322.1:2063-4571 GCA_964517305.1 uncultured Akkermansia sp. | reverse complement strand
GATCACGCCGGCCACAACAAGACTGATCCCGAGGATTTTCATATAGTTGACCGGGTTCGGTTGTGCAACAAGAATATTAAAATGTTCTAGGAGAATGGAAACAAGCATCTGCCCTGCGACAATCAGGCCAAACGTAAGCCCCGGGCCCAGTACCGGAAAGGCGAGTATAATAATGGTGACATAAAACGCGCCCATTAAGCCGCCGAGCCAGATGTAGCCAGGCGCGTCTTTTACGCCCGACCATGAAAAATGTTGTTTGGTCAATAAAATGTAAAGTAACAGTCCGGCTGTGCCAACCAGAAAAGAAAATAACGCTGCATACAACGGACTGTCAACAGCCTTGCCCAGTTTAGAATTGAGGCCCGCCTGAACAGGAAGAAATGCGCCAGCCATCAGAGCGAGTATAATCCAGATAATTTTATGCATATAAGAAACGTGTAAACGGTTTTGTGTAACGTTTCACCACGATGTGAATTTAATTTTTTTTATCAGATGAAACATGGTTGAACATCGTCGTTAACCTAACAGCCGGATCTGTTCAGTCCCATTGGTGAATTCCTTTTTTGAGGCACGTAAAAGCTAAAGCTGAATACCTGTTTAATGTGAGAACCATTCGCGTTTTTCGCCGGTGTCCAGTCTGGCATGTTTTTAAGTGCATCTTTTAATACACGGTCGCAGTCTGATGCGTGGGCTTGACCCGGGAAATTAAGATCGCTTAGTTTTCCATTTTCATCAATGGTAAAAAAGCCCTGAACAAGAGTTATCTGTTTTTCTTCCCCAAGTGTTTGTACTTTCGGAAGGATGTTTTCTTCCAGGTATTTTGAAACTTCTTCTTTACCGCCGGGATATTCTGCTTCAATTTCCGGAACAACGGCGAGCCTGTATTCATTCATCTTCTGGATCTTACCATAATCGCCCAGGGCCGTGGTGCTGTCTTTCCACCTGAACCAGATTTCAACTTCCACTATCGTGCCCAGATCGCTGTTCCTGAGAATTTCTTTTTGTTTATCCGATAAGGTTTCGCCATCTGCTGAAGCACGTAGTTCATTACTGTTTTTGTAACCTGAAATATAAACGGATACAATGTCAATTGTCTGATCCCAGTGTGCGGGACAATCAGGAATGATTTGTTTTACCGTGGAAGCTCCCAGCAATTGCTCCCTGTGAACGGCGGCAGCAGTACGTTTTGAGAATATTTCTCTCGCTGTTTGTGAGAATCCATAACAGCATGGTAAGGCGAATAAAACAAAAAGAATCTTTTTCATGGGATTTGATTTTTAAATGAAGTAAGTGAAAATTATGGTTGAGGCATGTTAAAAATGGCGCCTTAACGTTTTTTAGGCTGAGTGTTCAGAAAACGAAAATATAAGACCGGAGAATCGTATAAAAAAAGCCCACACTATTGTGCAGGCTTTAATTCAGGAAAGTAGAAAGCGTTTATTTTAAGCTGCCGATCATGTCTTCTGGCTTCACCCACTGATCAAACTGTTCGTTGGTAAGGTAGCCCAGTTCAATGGCCGCTTCGCGTAAGGTTTTATTACCCTTGTGTGCGGTTTTGGCAATTTTGGCCGCTTTTTCGTAACCAATGTGCGGATTAAGCGCAGTCACCAGCATCAGCGAGTTCTCAAGATGTTGTTTGATCACAGGCTGGTTGGCTTCAATGCCATCCGAACATTTTTCAGTGAAGCTCACACAGGCATCTCCGATCAACCGTGCAGATTGAAGCACATTGGCAGCAATGAGCGGCTTAAATACGTTCAGCTCAAAATGTCCCATCGATCCGCCAACAGAAACGGCAACATCATTGCCAATCACCTGCGCGCAAACCATGGTCAGCGCCTCGGGTTGTGTTGGATTTACTTTTCCTGGCATGATGGATGAGCCTGGCTCATTGTCAGGGATAATGATTTCGCCGATACCACAGCGCGGTCCGGATGACAACATCCTAATGTCGTTCGCCACTTTCATCAGCGCCACTGCCGTGCGTTTTAAAGCGCCGCTCAGTTCAACCATCGCGTCGTGCGCAGCCAGGGCTTCAAATTTATTGGGAGCGGTTACGAAAGGAAGTTTGGTAAGTTCAGCTATTTTTTTTGCTACCAGTACGTCGTAACCTTTTGGCGTGTTTAATCCTGTTCCAACTGCTGTTCCACCCAGGGCGAGTTCTTTCACAGCTTCCAGCGCGTTTTTTAAACAACGGATGCTCATGTCAATCTGTTGCACATAACCGCTAAATTCCTGTCCGAGCGACAAAGGTGTAGCATCCATGAAATGCGTGCGCCCGGTTTTGATAATGCTTTTGAATGTTTCTGCTTTTTTGTGCAGAGAAGCTCTTAATTTCTCTAAACCGGGAATTGTAATGTCAACCACCTGTTTGTACGCGGCAATGTGCATCGCGGTTGGATAAGTATCGTTGCTGCTTTGCGATTTGTTGACATCGTCGTTCGGGTGAAGCGCTTTTTTTTCATCGCCCAGTTTGCCACCGTTGATCACGTGGGCGCGGTAGGCTAT
>CAZFCR010000322.1:0-2053 GCA_964517305.1 uncultured Akkermansia sp. | reverse complement strand
GTTCATGTTACTTTGTGTACCTGAGCCTGTTTGCCAGATCACAAGCGGAAATTGTTCATCTAGTTTTCCTGCAATAATTTCATCACAGGCTTTGGCGATCAGGTCACACTTCTCTTTGCTCAGCACACCGAGTTCATGGTTGGCCAGAGCTGCCGCTTTTTTCAGGTAACCAAAAGCATAAATGATTTCTTTCGGCATACTGGCTTCGGGACCAATTTTAAAATTGTTGCGGCTGCGTTCTGTTTGTGCACCCCAATAAACATGGGCCGGCACTTTTACTTCGCCCATGGTGTCTGTTTCTATTCTGAATTCCATAAATGAAAATTTTTGAGCCATAAATGTAAGATTTTTTAGGGGCACAGTGAAACTGCAGAACTGCGCTTCTATTTATCTGAAGCAAGAAGGGTGGTTTCTTCAGGTTCCACGATGAGATCGAGGCTCCTGATCACCACATCCTGTTCATCGAGCCAAAGAAGGTCGTTGCGCAGGAACTCGCTCAGCGACAGGGATGTCGGCCTGAAAACGGATGGCCGGAGCTCTGGCCCTGTCACCGTAATAACTGGTGGAGTGATGGCTGGAAGACGGTCGAATTCGTAGAGGTGATGTTCTTCTATGATTTTTATCAATTCTTCGGCATACCTTGGATAGGTCGCATAGCCGGCTTCTTTTAATCCCCTGCACCAGCCTTTGTAATCGGTGATAGGAAGTTTAAAAAGCGGCGCATACCGCTGTCTTGAAATCAGGAATTCACTGTGGTCGGTATAACTTTCGCGGATGCTGTTGTATTTGCGGAAACATTCGTTGGCGCTGTCATCGGTCTTCACCACCGTATCGCCCTGCCATTGATGACACTTAATACCGAAATGGTTATTTGACCGCCTTGCAAGTTCGCTGTGTCCGCTGCCGCTTTCAAAGATGGCCTGAGCCAGTATCACACTGGCCGGAATTCTGTAGCTGAGCATTTGTTCAACTGCCTCCGGCGCATAAGTATCGATGTAATTAAATATTTTAAATTGCGGTGGTTGTGAACGCATTATCCCCGCGCACAGAAATACAAAAAGCGCCATTACAAAACGATCAGAGATCCGGGATGAGAGCAGTGGAACCATTATTCACAAATGTAGTTCGGCGTATTCCGCCATCGGCCTGGCAGCATTTTTTTATATCAACATTTGCGTTTTCATAAAGGGCGAAGACTGCGGCGGTAAAATGCGAAGGCACTGCTCTGTTAAATAAAATAAATCCAGCCTCTTTTGTTAAAAACATTCATGACGCCCCTAAGGCGCTGCGGTGCTATCTCTTAACTTTATCAGGATGTTTAGAACTGCAACGTTTCTCTTTCTTGTTTTTTTTCTGGTAACTGCTTTCAGGCAACCTGTTGCGAATGATCCGCAGGAGCCTGAATTCACAGGCGTTTCTAACCCCTGGGTAGATTCAGTTTTTAATTCACTGTCGCCCGATCAGCGCATTGCACAGCTCTTTATGATCGCAGCCTACAGTAATCGTGATCTGAAGCACGTAAAGGAGATCCGCGAGCTGATCGAAAAATACAACATCGGCGGTCTCATCTGGATGCAGGGTGGCCCTCTGCGTCAGGGAAAACTGGCCAACTATTATCAGTCTGTTGCTCGAACGCCCCTTCTTTATGGCATTGACGGGGAATGGGGACTTTCTATGCGACTCGACAGCACAATGAGATACCCACGCCAGATGACACTTGGCGCCATTAGCAACGATTCGCTTGTTTACCGCATGGGCCGGCAGATTGGCCGCGAATGCCGCAGGCTGGGCATTCATGTTAATTTTGCACCGGTTGTGGATGTCAACAACAATCCGCTTAATCCGGTTATAGGCATAAGGAGTTTTGGCGAGGATAAAAACAATGTGGCGCGGAAAGCTTACATGTACATGCGTGGTTTACAGGATGAGCGGGTGATGGCCAATGCAAAACATTTTCCCGGCCATGGCGACACCGACAGCGATTCGCACCACGCCCTGCCTTTGATTCCATTTTCGAAACAACGCCTTGATTCACTCGAACTTTATCCGTTTC
>CAZFCR010000321.1:0-4575 GCA_964517305.1 uncultured Akkermansia sp. | reverse complement strand
AAGTCTTTCGGGGCATAACACACCCAGGTGTTCAATGGACTTTTCGTTGTTAAAAACAAACTTAGATTTCAGATGTTATCCGGCGCTTCGCTTCCGACAGCTTCCCCGTATGTTTATTTCTTTGCTGTCGGAATGATTGCGGCAAAAACCCGGTGGGTTTTTGAGCGAGATAGTGCGGTGGCAGTTTGCGCGGCCGTAGATTTTCCGCTAAAGACGATGCAGCCTTGATTTCTTTGTTACTTTCTGTGTTAAGACAGAAAGTAAGCGACGAAAATTTCCGGTGCTTGAGCCTGTCGATATCACCTTTCCAATAATTATTAGAATGTATTTAAATCTTCTATAACCGGGGCTTCGACCAGCTCAGCCGCCGGGTTTTTCGGACTAATCGTCAATCGCTTAAATTGTAAATCGTAAATTGCTTTACTTACCCGCCCACCCGCAACCCTTCCAGGTCAATGCCCACAGGCTAGCGAAGACCTGGCAGGGTTTCCAACGCGGCTCAGAATTTCCGGTGGTTGATCCCGTCGAAACCACCTTTCCAATGATTTCAAAATTGAAAATGCCCCTTGGATCACCGCGGCTTCGACCAGCTCAGCCGCCGGGTGTTTCGTCCGCGTAAGCGAGCGCAGCAACTGCGTTATTAACGCGGGCGAAGCCATGCGCTTTTATTGTTTTTTATTTTCTTTTTTCTTTAAGCGGCCATTTTCTTTCAGACTCTGGCTGAGCATCCATTCAATCTGGCCGTTTACGCTTCTGAATTCATCCGCAGCCCATTTTTCAATGGCCTTCATGGTGTCGGCATCAATGCGCAGCGCAAATGGTTTTTTCTGGGACATTTTACTGGTTTAAAGTTCCTGCATTGATCACGGGCTGTGTGTCTTTATCGCTGCAAAGCACCACCATCAGGTTACTCACCATGGCCGCTTTTTTCTCTTCATCCAGTTCTATGATCTGTTTTTGCGACAAGAGCATCAGGGCATTTTCAACCATGCCCACAGCGCCTTCCACTATTTTGTGGCGCGCCGCAACAACTGCCGAAGCCTGCTGCCTGCGCAACATGGCCTGCGCAATTTCGGGGGCATAGGCGAGGTAGCCAATGCGCGCTTCAATCACTTCAATGCCGGCCATATCAAGGCGTTCGCTGATCTCGCGTTCAAGCGCTTTGTTCACATCTTCAAAATTGGTGCTCAGGGTAATAGAGGCGCGCTCGTCTTCAAAATGATCATAGGGAAATGACCCGGCGAGTTTGCGAACTGCCGAATCTGTCTGGATCTTTACAAAACTTTCGTAATTGTCCACCTCAAATGAAGCTTTGTAAGTGTCTCTCACTTTCCACACAAGAATAACACTGATCAGGATGGGGTTGCCCATTTTGTCATTCACTTTTATTTTTTCACTTTCCAGATTTCGTGCACGCAATGACACCGATGACCGGAAAAAAAGAGGGTTGATCCAGAAAAGCCCTGTGCTGTTAAGGCTGCCCTTATATGCGCCGAATAACAAAAGAACTTTAGAGCTGTTGGGTGGTACAACCACCAGTCCTTTGGCAAGAATAAAAAATACAAGCAGACTGATGGCTGCAGGGGCTTCGTTTTCCCTGTTGATAAAAAAAGCAAAGGCCACGAGACAAATAAGCATCACCAGCGCGGCTGCATAACCACTCATCGGTTTTAATAGAGATTCTGTTTTCATAGGATATTATTTAAAATGATATTAAAATGATATCAAATGTAAAAGTTTTTATTTATCCGGCAAAAAAAATTAACTTAGGACCACGTCAACTGTTTTTTCGGGCGGCAAAGGCCTGACACAGAATTTAATAAATTGATTTATGAAAAAACAGAGAATAAAAAAGATAAGGGTACGAAAATGGAGGCCCGAAGATTACAAGATAATTGCCGAACTTCAGATGAAGTGTTTTCAGAAAATGAAACCCTGGAGCGAGGAACAGTTCATGAGTCTCATCAACACCTTTCCGGAAGGTCAGGTAGTGGTGGAGTACGATGGCAAAATAGTAGCTTCCTCCAGCAGCCACATCATCAATTTCAGCAACTATTCAGAAAGCAGTTCCTGGTCGGAGCTTACCAAATCGGGTTTTATCACTAACCACGATGTAAATGGCGATACGCTTTATGGCATCGAGATCATGGTTGATCCTGAGTTCCGCAACATGAAATTGTCGCGCAGGCTGTATGGCGTACGACAGAAACTGGCAAAGGATAAAAACCTTAAACGCATAGCCATCGGTGGACGTATCCCCAACTACCATCTGTACGCCGATAAACTCACAGCAGCGCAGTACGTGCAGAAAGTGATAGATAAAAAAATATACGACCCCGTGCTCACAGCGCAGCTGGCAAATGGTTTTGTATTAAAACGTCTGTTGCCGAATTATTTACCAAGTGATACGGAATCCGCAGGATACGCTACTTTTCTTGAGTGGGTTAATTTTGATTACAAGCCCGATGCCCGCAGCATGAAGGCCAGTCCTTACATCCGCGTTTGCGCTGTACAGTACAAACAAAGGATGCTGAAGGGTTTTGAAGATTTCGCGCAAAGCTGCGAATATTTTGTGGATGTGGCTTCCGATTACCGCTGCGACATGGTTTTGTTTCCGGAAATGTTCACCATGCAATTGCTGACATTTATGCCCAACACCACACCGGGCAACGCCATCAGGGAACTGGATAAGTTTACACCACAGTATGTAAAATTGTTTACCGATCTGGCCATTAAATACAACATCAACATCATTGCCGGGTCACACTTTGTGATAGAGAATGATGATCTTTATAATGTGTCCTATCTGTTCAGACGTAACGGCACTCACGAAAAACAATACAAGATCCACATTACACCACACGAGAAAAAATGGTGGGGTGTGAAAGAAGGAAACAAGGTTCAGGTTTTTGATACGGATATCGGAAAAATTGCCATCATGATCTGCTACGATGTGGAGTTTCCGGAACTTTCCAGGATTGCGGTGAGTAAGGGTGCGCAGATTCTTTTTGTACCGTTTAATACCGACGAACGCCGCGGTTACCTCAGGGTGCGTTATTGCTCACAGGCACGGGCCATCGAAAACCAGGTGTACGTGGTGATTGCAGGCTGTGTTGGAAATTTACCTTCGGTAGATAACATGGACATCCAGTACGCGCAATCAGGAATTTACACGCCTTCCGACGTGGAGTTTCACAGGGAGGGCATTGCCACCGAAGCGGCGCCAAATACCGAAATGCTTATTTTCCAGGATCTGGATCTTAACCTCCTCGCGCGTAACCGAGAATACGGAAGCGTTCAGACCTGGAAAGACCGCCGGCACGATCTGTACCACATCCATTACAACGAGGACGATAAAAAACTGAAGATCTGATTACCTGACAACTGAAAGAGGCATGACCTGTTTTTTAAATGCCCCTTTCAGTTCAAAAGGCATCTGCAGCCAGGTGCTTGCCGGTGAGGATTTAAAATAATAAAGCGTTTCTTTATTTTCCCTGTACAGTTTAAGATCTTTGTCGCTGAAACTTTCCAGCAGCGTGCCGTATTGCATCTGGTAAAGTGTGGCGGCGTCTTTTTTTAACGCGTTCAGACTCACTTTTTGGTTTAGTTTCTCCCCGGGTTTTAAGGCGTAAAGAACCACCTGTCTTTTGATACCTGCTTTTCCTTTGTTTTCCTCCAGCAGTGTTTTTATTGTTTTAAATTCGGTACTGTTTCTTTTTACATTCACCATACCTGGTAATAGTAAAAACCGGGCCTTTATTTTGGAAGCTAATTCATAATAAAAAATGAAATCCAGACTCAGCGCGGGCATATTGATGTTCAGATGGTCTCAGCATCAGCTGATGTTTTTATTGGTTCACCCTGGCGGACCCTGCTGGGCAAAAAAAAACGAAGGGGCATGGTCGATCCCGAAAGGTGAATTTGATCCGGAAGAAGATCCGCTTTCTGCTGCCATCCGTGAGTTGTTAGAGGAAACAGGTGCTGCAGCCATTGGTCCGTTTATAAAATTATCACCGCGCCGTCAAAAAAGCGGCAAAACAATTCATGCCTGGGCCTGCGAAGGCGACTTTGATTTGCAACATTTTAAAAGCAATCTGTTTACAATGGAATGGCCACCGCGCTCGGGAAAGTCCGCGGAGTTTCCTGAAGTTGATAAAGCGGGCTGGTTCAGCATAGAGGAAGCATTGGTGAAACTCAATACCGGTCAGCACGGTTTTATCCATGAACTGATTGAACTATTAAATAAACAGGAGGTTTAGCTGCGAACCGTTTTCATGGCCTTGGTCCAGCTTTCCACCTGATCAAAGAGGAGGTCAAGTTCCTTTGTTTTGTTTTCTGCCGGCGCAAATTCACTGTAATTTTTAAAGTCGGTTGCCAGGTAAAGCATCACCTGCGCACGTACATCAGCTATCTGCAGTTCAGCCATGATCAGTCGCAGATTCTCAACTGCCCTTGCGCCTCCTGCACTGCCATAAGATATAAATCCGGCCGCTTTGTTATTCCATTCTTTGTATAAAAAAAAGAGCGCGTTTTTCAAGGCTCCTGAACTGGCGTGATTGTATTACGGCGTCACAA
>CAZFCR010000320.1:0-4577 GCA_964517305.1 uncultured Akkermansia sp. | reverse complement strand
ATGATCACCCAGTCTGGTTTTAAATTGTTGATTGCCGTTAAACCTGTCTGGAGCGTATAATAAGAATCTACTTCAAAACCGTGGGTCCGCAACATACCTGAAAGCAAAAAGCAGAGGTCCTGTTCATCATCAACAATTATTATTTTAGGTTTGGCGGAGGCGGTCATTGCTTGAGTATAAATATCTACAAAATTTTTTTGTATCTACAATTATTTCAAATAAATAACAATAAAACTGCCAGGTTGTTTGGCATTCAAATTATTATCCTTTGGTACATACGAAATTAAAACCAGTACCTATGAAAAACAAAAACATTCTTCTTGGTCTTGCAGCGGCAGCTGCAGCAGGAATCTCCATACAAATGATCATGAAGGCCAGAAAAGCCAGCGCTCAACCCAATGTGCATGAAATGCTTGACGACATGAGCCTGAGACTCAATAAATTTCTTGCAGAAAGAAAAGAAAAACCGGTGCAAAAACGCAGCGTGGAAACACATCCGTCGAGCCAGGCTGTTTCCTGAACCAAGCCCCATTTTTATGAAAAACGAACCAGGACTTCTGAATGGCCTGTTCAGCAGCTTTTCGGACTATTATTCAGCTCAAACGAAATACCTCAGATCCAATGCACTGTTGAAATCGGCAGACATGGGCGCACGGGCTTCTGCGGCTGGATCAGTGCTTATTATTGGCAGTTTTATGCTGCTTTTTCTGAGTCTGGGGGCCGCCTTCTGGCTTGGAGAGATCTTTCTCTCGTATAAAATAGGGTTTTTGTGTGTCGGCGCTTTTTATCTTCTTTGTTTCGCGGCATTTCTTGCGGGAAGGAAAAAGATCTTCGGCACCGCTTACAAAAACAGGATCCTGAGAAATATTTCAGGAGACCAGACCGATTATGATGCGCTTGCCGCCAACAATGAACAATTGAGACTTGAAGCCAGCCAGACCGAAACCAGTTTTAAACAACATCTGGCTGAACTTAAGGAGACAGTGAATCAGCTGCAAACGCAGTTGAACGCGCTGCGGGAAGGATCGCCAGAGATTGAAACCCCGGGGGCAGGACCCATCACCAAAACAGTTGTATCCAATGTGGTTAGTCTGTTGCTTAACGCCTTTGTACTTAAAAACGCTGGCATTGTTAAACGTACGATCGTTCCGATGATTGCCAATTCGCTTATTTCGGGAAGTTTTCCGAAAGAAGGCAAAAACGGAAGTCTGCTGAGCAGGCTAAAAACAAAGTTGTTTAAACGTGCCTGATGCGCGCTGCCATGGCGCTGAACTGGTTCACCATGCTCACCAGCTGGTGATAGTTGGAAGGTTTAACAAAATACTCTTTAATTCCTAATTCACGGCAATGGGTGCGATCGATTTCGTTGCCCGTGGTAGAAAAAATAACCGTGGGAAAAGACCAGAAATAATCCCTGGTAACAAGCTCTTTGATGGCTTCCCGGCCGTTTTTACGCGGCATATTAAGGTCTACGATCAACAGATTGGGCAAACGCCCTTTCTCCCCATCAATCTTCTCATCAAAATAGGAAATGAGCTCGATGCCATTCTCCACAAAAACAAGTTCGTGAGAAAGAGACAATTCTGAGAAGGCCGATCGCAATAACAACTGGTCATCCGGGTCGTCCTCTGCGATCAATATATAACCCTTATGGGATTCCATAAATTAAGTTTTTAAAGATAAAACTTTTATCCAACAAATTGCCAATCCGGTTACTGGCACACATTTTCCAGATAAAGAAACAATCAGTCCACTCCACCAAAAGCCTAACAAGTAGCTATTTATGACCAGTTCCAGGAAAACCAAAACCCAAACAGCCCGGGTGGCGTTGTTCTCTGTATTTGTGATCCTGATCATTCTTTCCATTTGGCTGGGCCTGCAGCTTCACCGCAATTCGCTTCGTGACAAGGAAATCAAGAACGATTATTTTACCGTTAACCAGATCAAATACGGTATGTTGTCGGGCAATAACTGGAGCAGGCAGGTGAACCGCATCGTTGCCACTCAGGTTGACTCCTTTTCATTTACAACAGAGAACAAAGAACTGCTTACCGCGCAGATGAACGACCTGCTGGGAAAATTGTTTGACGAAGCCGATCGCGTGCTGCATAAAGAAAGGGAAAAATTAGGTGAAAAATTAAAATACAAACTCATTAATGCCATGGTGGATGTGGATGATTACCGGCCTGAAATACCTGCCTTCTCAAAAGCCATTGTTGATGAAATTTCAAAATCGAAACATAAAAAACAGATCAAGGAAATGCTCAAAAAAAAGATCGGCGATGTGCTCAACGCTGCCGACCAGGATACCATTGGCGAAAAAAAGCGGATCCTCCAAAAATACGGGCAAAGCAACCTGCTTTCGTTTAATGTGCTTATTGGCGGCGAGACTGAGAGGATCCGCAAAAAACAGCAGGTTCTTGGTTACGGTCTTATTGGCATCCTCGTAGCTGTTTTGTTATTGTGGCTGCTCATCTTTAAAATGAAACGGTTTTACGCGCCCGCTTTCCTGTTTTCTGTTTTGATATCCTTCGCGGCCATGTTTACCGGCGTGAGTTTACCCATGATAGAAATAGATGCGCGCATTGCTGAACTTGACCTCCACATCATGTCGTCGCACATTGTTTTTTACGAGCAGATCATTTTTTACCAGGCCAAAAGTATTTTAGATGTAATTACAATTCTGGTTACAGATGGAAAAGCGGATACGGTTTTTGTAGGCTGTCTCATTTTTATTTTCAGCGTGTTGTTTCCTGTCATGAAACTGATCTGCACAACCATTTACCTGTTTATCAGAGAACGCAGCAACCGCTTTATCCGTTACATGGCCTTTAATTCAGGTAAATGGTCGATGGCCGATGTGATGGTGATTGCCATCTTTATGGCGTATGTTGGTTTTAAAGGCATACTCGACAATCAGCTGGGCGACATCGAAACCCATACCGAAACCATTAACGTGGTCACCACCAATAAAACCAATCTTCAAACTGGTTTTATTGTATTTGTCGCCTTCTGCCTGTTTAACCTTATCATGGCGGCCATTCTCAAAAAAATTACAAAAAACACTTCAGATTAATTATTCAATTTCCCTCACCCTGTGCTCGATGCTCACCGAGAATTTATTCGGTCTGATGCCATGGCCGTGCGTGAGCGCGTAAATGCGGGTGAATTCGGCACCGAAATAAAGGAGGACAGACGAATAATAAATCCATAAAAGAATAATGATGATGGATCCCGCCGCGCCATAAACGCCAACAGCGGGTGAATTGGACATGTAAAGGCTGATCAGGTATTTTCCAAGACTGAACAGAACAGAAGTAAAAACAGAACCTACTATTGCATCTGACCAGCGCACAATGGAATCGGGCAAAAACTTAAAGATGATGGCAAAGAGAAAACCGATGATGAGCAGGGAACTCACATTGTGAAAAACCACCACGATAAAACCGGTTTGAGGCAGAATGTTATCCAGTTTGTCGGCCAGCAGGTCAATCAACACGCCGGTCATCATCGACACCACCATTAAAAATCCTACTGAAATCACCATTGCAAACGAGAGCACACGACTCACGAGGTAACGTAAAATACCTTTTTCTGGTTTGGCTTTTAAGCCCCAGATGCGGTTAATGGTCGACTGAATTTCGCCGAATACCCCGGTAACGCCAATAATAAAAATAACGACGGCCACGGCCGAAGCCGCAAAATTATCGCGTCTCAATGTTGCGTGTTTCAGCATTTCCTGGATCAGAATGGCGGCATCGGTACCCACAACGGTGTTGATTTGTCCGAACAAATGACCCTGCACCGCATCCTTTCCAAAAAGAACACTGCCGATGGCGATGGCAATGATGAGCATGGGCGCGATAGAAAAGATGGTGTAATACGAAAGCGAGGCGCAGTATTTGATCACCTCGTTTTCATGAAAATTAATGGCACTTTGTTTAAGCAGGAAAAAAAATGCTTTTGCGCGCCTGACTGCTTTGCTCATTGCCGATGTGTTTAAGCCCGTTCTCCCCTGATAGCTTTAAACAAAATCACGATAACGGCCCCCACCAGCAAAAGGTGAATCAATTTGCCCACAAAAAAAATGAAGGCGCCTAAAAACCAGATCACCAGCAGCACAATGGCCAGAATATACCAGACATTGCCCATCAGGAAATGCTCGATCGTTTACTTAAGAACTGAGAAAGCATCCAGCTGGTTTTCTGCTGTTCACCCATATAACCTGTGAGCAGATCCGCTGTTACAATGTCGTCCTGCGTACCGGCTTCGCCAATGATCTTTTTTTCGATGGCACCCAATTTTTTCAGATCTTCAAGCAAACCTTTTACACAGGCCACTTCGTCGCCGTTCATCCTGTATTCCTTCACCTGTGATACTTTCAGCATCTCAGAGGCAGTTTGCAGGGGAATACCACCCAGTGTAAGAATGCGCTCAGCAATCTCGTCGATCTTGGAAGTAGCGTCGTTGTAAGCTGTTTCAAACAGTTTGTGCAGCTCAAAAAAGTTCTCGCCCTTTACCATCCAGTGCGAACCCCTTGTATTAAAATATACTACCTGGTAGGCGGCAAGAAGTTC
>CAZFCR010000319.1:0-4585 GCA_964517305.1 uncultured Akkermansia sp. | reverse complement strand
AGATAAAAGCCAACAGCGACATACAAAGTACAAGTCCTGACAAAAGCAGCGCGGGACTGGCTGCCAATAAGCGGTAATAGGTATCAGAATTTTCAAGCCTTGCTTTTAATTCTTTCCGCAACAAAAAATCTCTGGATGTCACAAAATAAGCGCCAGGTGCCGGCACTTCAATAAAATCGTTCACGATCAGCTCATACATTCTCCCGTCTTCAGCCTGAAGACCCAGTTCGGCAATGGAAGGACCGAATTGCCGGTCGTAACCACCTCCGTACGACAGTTTTACGCTTTTTATCTGGTGCGATTCCGGTAACCCCACCGCAAAAAAACAGCAGAGCAGTTCCAGGTAGATAAAAAAACTGATCACATTAAAAATGTTCATCGCCCTGTAAGCGCGACTTTTTTTAAAACGGGTTAAACGCAGGTGTGCCCGCTTTTTACGCAGAGCAATGATATTGGCTACTTCTTCCGATGAAAGAGGCTGACGCTTCGGACGCTTTGGTGCTTCTGAAGCCATTTAAATTAATTTAGTTTTTTATCAACCAGGTAAGCATTGCGCGACGGGCTGTTCCGGAGTATCAGCTCACCCAGAAATCCTGCAAGAAACATCATGCTGCCAATGATCATGCAGGTGAGCGATATGTAAAAAGATGGTCTTGCCGTAAGCAATCTGGCCGGCTGGTGATTAATGCTGGTGTACAATTTATAAGCACCAAGATAAAATGCGAAGCCAAATCCCAGTAAAAACAAAGCGGTACCCACAACCCCGAAAAAGTGCATGGGTCTTTTCCCGAATCTTGAAAGAAAAGTAATGGTAAGCAGATCAAGAAAGCCGTTGATGAAGCGGTTCCAGCCAAACTTACTGACGCCATATTTACGGGCCTGGTGCTGAACCACCTTCTCCCCTATTTTGTCGAACCCCGCAGCACGCGCCATTACGGGGATAAAACGGTGCATCTCTCCGTACACCTCGATGCTTTTTACCACTTTGAGTTTATAAGCTTTGAGGCCGCAGTTCATATCGTGCAGCTGAATGCCGCTGATTTTCCGGTTCGTAAAGTTGTAAAGTTTTGAGGGCAGATTTTTAGTAAAAGCGTTGTCGTAACGTTTTTGTTTCCAGCCGCTCACCAGGTCAAAACGTTTTTCAGTGATCATGCGGTAAAGTTCAGGGATCTCATCGGGGCTGTCCTGAAGATCAGCATCCATTGTAATGACCACATCACCCTGCGCTTTTTCAAATCCTACATGCAGGGCCGGTGATTTTCCGTAATTGCGTTGAAAACCAAGGGCTTTTACATGGCTGTTGCGGGCGGCCAGTTGTTCTATCACTTCCCATGAGCGGTCCTTGCTGCCATCATCCACAAAAATGATCTCATAACTGAAGCCATTGGCCTGCATTACACGAACAATCCAGTCGTGCAGTTCGGGCAGGGATTCCTCCTCGTTAAATAATGGAATTACAATTGATAGATTCATAAATTTTTTGCCCTAAGGCATTGAAGTATAACCATGTATAATGCATCTGAAGGATCGGCAGACAGGGTTTTGTGCTTGATTCCCGCGTAAACTCCGCATTTCATGACTTACAAATTTTGTGAATTTAATTGTAAAATAAAAATTATTGTTACTTTTGCAGTGGGTAAGTCTTTCACGACCAGCTCCTGCTGAATCCCCCAGGTCGGGAACGGAGCAAGGGTACGCGGTTGAGCGGTGCGATGAAAGTAGCTTACCCATTTTTTGTGCCCTTATTTTTCGTTCACTCAACAAAATACACTGTTTACTCATTTATTCGATGGTTTTAACATTTTTGAACGAAGTGGATTTCGAAATGGCTTAATTTTGTTTTAATCTTAAAAACCATCCGTATCGAATAGACTTTACTTAGCAAACAGCATTAACAAAGCAAGTAAACATGTCTATTCAACTATTAAACGATAATGAGTTAGTACAACTCTACATTGGCGGAAACGAATCATCCCTCGAAGTTTTACTGTTAAGGCACCAGAGAAAGATCTTCTCCTCTATTATTGTGGTTGTAAAAGACAATCAGCTGGCTGAGGATATTTTTCAGGATACGTTTTTTAAAGTGATACAGACTTTAAAAAAGGGCCAGTATAACGAAGAAGGAAAATTTCTCCCCTGGGTGATCCGCATCGCACGCAATCTGATCATCGACCACTTCCGGCGCATCAAAAAAATTCCACCAGTACCGGTTTACATCAACGAGGAAGGTGAAGAAGTGAGTGTTTTTAACCTATTACCCGCTGACAACGAAGACGAAGGTTTAAAAGCGGAAAAGAAAAATTTCAAAAAAAACATCCGCAGTCTGATCAACGAATTGCCTGCCGATCAACGCGAAGTGGTGCTTATGCGCATGTACTACGACATGAGTTTTAAAGAGATCTCTGAATTCACCAATGTCTCCATTAACACCGCTTTGGGCAGAATGCGGTACGCACTGTTCAATCTTAAAAAAATGATCAGCGAAAAAAAGATGGAAGTGGCGCTGCGCTAAGTCTGATGCACAGCTGATAACCGGTTATTTATTTCCATCATTGTTTTTTTTAAGGACTGATCCTCTATTTTAAAATCACTTCCCTCTCCTGCGCGCAGGCACACAGATTGCATGGCTTTAAAAAAAAAGACCATGGCAAATGCAGACCTCGTGAGGAAAATCACCTCAGATAAGACCAATAAAAAGATTGACGAAAAAGCACTTGAATATGTAAAGACATACGCGTCCAAATCGCCTGCTGTGATAGGCGCCCGGATTCAGGAACTGGATAAGGAATGGGACATTGAACGGGTACTGGAACTTAACGCCGCCACCCTTGCTCTGAGCGGTGTTTTGCTCGGCATGAAAGACAAACGCTGGACTATTTTAAGCGGTGTTGTAGGGGCCTTTCTGATTCAGCACGCTGTTCAGGGCTGGTGCCCGCCTGTTGAGATTTTCCGGGCAATGGGTGTAAGAACACGCAAAGAAATTGACCAGGAAAAATACACCTTAAAAGCCCTTCGTGGCGATTTCAGAAACGTGAAAAAGATCAAAGAAGCCTGGTACCAGGCCAAATAGCCTTAAATACCAGACTGATTTTTTACCGCAGTTTTGCCTGCAGGGCATGCCAGGCCCCACCGTTGTAAACCTCTTTATAACCGCTGGCTTTAAGCAGCGATTTGGCCGCAGCGCTGCGCATTCCCGAGGCGCAGCAGGTAATGATGGGTGTTTCTTTTGAAGGTAATTTTTTCAGTTGCGCCGATAACTGATCAACGGAAATGTTGCGCGAGCCTTTGATATGGCCAGACGCGTATTCACTTACGCTGCGCACATCGAGCACCAGCGCACCCTTTTTTACCAGTTCCGCGTAATTTACCTCCGGACCTATGCCCAGCATTTTTTTAATTATTCCTATCATGATTCTGTTGTTTTATGTTTTCGTTTAAAATGTTTCTGAAAGTTCTCTGCCTGTAAATTAAATTGTACAGCGTTGTTTAAATCGATCAGAACATGCCGCGAGCCTGATACCCAATGGTCACTGCGCGGAATATACTGGTTAAGATAACCGAATTCAAGTTTTAATGTTTCCGAGAATTTATATCCCCATCCGATAAACAGCCTGTTCTGATCGATCAAACCCTGGTTGTTTTTTTCCGCAACGCCTATTTCAATTTCCTCTCCAAATAAAAGATACGACTCGTTCACATCTATCTTCATGCCTTTCAGCGCCGCTTCGGTTTTATACATCATCCTGATCCTTTGTTTTATTTCTCCGGGACCTGCTTTGTCATTCATAAAAAAGTCAAAACCGCTCTTGTCTGCAGCCGTCCGCGAAACGTCACCCTCTCCTATCCAGCGTAATTCATATCTCAAATGATAGTTGCCACTCAGCCTTGAAACCTGGTGATGAAAAGCGATCTGGCCGGTAGTTCTGAACTCAGGAAATTCAAGGATATCTTCGTTCATGTTGTGACCAATGGACTGTCTGGTACCATTTAAACCGGCGGGACCGTAAGTAGCCCAGAATCCCACAGGACTCAGCGACAATTTTACGCCATGTTTTTGTGCGGGAAAATAATGGATCCAGGGACGGAACACGGTCTGGTAAGGGTTTTGAACCATGTTGCTCAGATTCGCACCGGGCTGGTAATAAGACTGCCCCGACTCACGCCTGTATCTGAAATCGAATTGCAAAGCCAGATGTGTGTTAAGGCTGCCTGAAACGTTTATTTCTGTCCATAACGAATTTTTAATATTGTAATCTCTGCTCACCTGCGCCTTGTTTTCCGGGGAGAACAATAACATGACCATGACTAACAGTGTCAGTCTTACTTTCAGGGGACCGGTGAATGAAAAAAACATATATGGTGGAAGACAAATAATGTTGATCACGCAAAGGTATCTTTGAATAACCGCACAATCGGTTACTTTTGTTACCAAGGAAAAATCACCGACGATTGTAACATTAGTCACCGCCGCTCCGAAATGCAGTAACGACCTTTGTACGCTAATGGAATTACTTGGATATTTATTTGCTGTTTGCATCGGCATCACTTTGGGACTCATCGGTGGCGGGGGTTCAATTCTTACCAT
>CAZFCR010000318.1:0-4615 GCA_964517305.1 uncultured Akkermansia sp. | reverse complement strand
AAGGGTAACCAAAACGGTCGATGTAACCCCCGGCAGCACCGGCATATTCAAAGGCAGTGCGATCATCGTAGGACAGGATCTTGGGCTGACACGCGGCAATGCTTGTATTTTTTTCCATGAGCGCGATCACAGGTTCAATCCAGCCGGCACTTACTTCCACATCGCTGTTCAGTAACACATGATACTTTGCCGGGATCTGCGCCAGTGCTTTGTTGTAACCACCCGCGTAACCGAGATTGGCACCTGTTTCAATGATCCTGACCTCCGGAAAATGAGACCGGACGTAATTTAATGAATCGTCTGAACTTGCATTATCCGCCACATAAACATCGCAGCCTTTTGAATGAAGCAAAACACCAGGAAGGAACTTTTCGAGAAAAAAACGGTTATTGAAATTCAGAATAACAACCGCTACCTGCTGATGGATCATAAATATTAGCGGGGATTGTTGTAGATCTCGTTGAACTGATTGTATTGTGTGCCCGAAGGCTGGTCGTTATCCGGATTGCCGATGCCATTGGTATTGCGACGTGTGACTTCGTACTGCCAGCGCGGGTTGTAGATCTCGCCGCGCATATCGCTGTGCACCAGATTATGGCAATCGTCGCCCAGGTTTTTGCTCACGAATACAAATTTGCGGTTACTGAAAAACTGACCGTTGGTAGCGTCGGTGAGGCGGTAATATTGCCAGATCTCGTAAGGATAGGTATTGGCTTCGTTGGGTTGCTGCGCGCGCTGGTTAGGGGCACCGTACTGCAAAAATACCCTGCCGCGCTCCGTATAATAACCCGGCTGTTTGCCACATTTAAAAAGAACCATCGCTTTCTGAACTTCCTGGTAATACCTGGCCCACATTTGTAAAGGGTTGGCGGTATCCGCCGCACGGCGCTGCCAGAAATCGATCACAAATTTTTTCATCAGTTCAGGATCTTTTTTGATGGACTGGTTGATGACGCGTTCTTTATCGGTAGTGCCCGCAATAGGCCAGAGGCACTCTACAAACATTTTCAGCGTATCAGCGTCATTCACTTGTCCAAAATATTCTTCTACCGTTTTTTGTTGATCATATTTCTGGATGTACGCAATGTCAACCGCCTTGTTCATGCGCTGGAAAAAATATTTTTTCACAAGTTTCAGTTCGTTTTTTTCGTCACGGAGTTCAACCACCAGATTATAATTGCCGGTTCCAAGTTTGCTGATGTCGATGCGTGCGAGGAGCGGGTTCACAGCGGAAGCCTTTTCTTTTTTAAAGGCGCCGTAACTCTGAAGTTTCTGTGTGGTTTCGTCGTTTTCAATGTAATAGGTATAAATAAAGGGACGGCCCTCACCCAGTGTTTTTGAGGCGTTGTAAGTTTCGAGGTAAAACTGAAGTTCTTTGGTGGTTTCGGGATAATAATCAACATTATAAGGTACCAGGTCGAAGCCGCTTTTGCTGAGCGGTCCCGGCGCAGCTGCTTTTTTATAACTTTCAAGCGCCTGTATGCCGGAGGCCTGGATGGTACCCTCCTGGAAATCAACCACCAGGTCTTGTTTGATCAGAAGCGGTTTCTGGAGTGAATCATAAGCATCGCGCAATTCCACTTCCAGCGTATAACGGCCATTTGGCAGGCTGTAGCGCTGCACGTCAATAAAAGCAGGGGCTTCGGTACGCGAAGCAAAGCCCGGGCCAAGCAGGTTATAATGACTGGAGCGGATCAGGTTTGAATCCTGTAAAATGCGGCAATGGACGCTGACGGCGTTTTGCAGTTGGTTATTGGTATTGGATCTGAAGGCGAGCGACTTACCGATCAGGGTCAGGTAGGTCTCTACAAATGGGGAATTGGCGGGGGTATTAAAGGTGACTGAATTGTAATAGGCGAGGGGCTGGGCATGGGTAACAAAAGAGCAAAGCAGGGCCAGGAACCCTGTCAGTAAAGCATTTCGGCTATTTTTAAAATTTATCAATCGGAATACTATAAAGTTAGAGAAATATTTTCAGAATTTTCCTGCCACTTATAAAAAAAATATTACTTTTGCCCCCGGAGAAATGGCAGAGTGGTCGATTGCGGCAGTCTTGAAAACTGTTGAACCGCAAGGTTCCGGGGGTTCGAATCCCTCTTTCTCCGCTAAAGAATGCAAAAGGGTTTGAGCGCAGCTCAAACCTTTTTTGTTTTACGGCAGAGCGGTAAAAGCCGCAGTCTTTTACAAGCGGAGCCGTAAAACAAAAAATATTCCGCGAAGCGGAATACTTTTGCATTCGCAGAAAGACAGGAAGACAGGGATCAGCGTAGCTAATCCCTCTTTAGGACGCGAAACAAGAGAGATATTTTAAAGTGTGGCTTTTTTGTGATGTTAAGCAAATGGCTTTGTGGCGGGCCTGAAGCGAGAGTTCTCGAATCTTGATTATTTAAACGAATCAAAAAATCGTATGCGCATACGGAAAATCAATATTAATTTTGATATTTCATTTTTCCTGATTAAATTCTATATAGACTTTGAAACAGATCAACAAAATATTGGAAAAAAAAGAAACGACTCTTTTACTACCTCTTTTAGTTGCCGTGGTAGTTTCCCTTCAGAATTATCTTCAAGGGATAAACCATTTTTGGGGAAGTGATTATACCTTTTATAATAATTATGTCATTTTTAAATTTTCATTTCTCAATTTAGTTGAGAATAAAAATCTCTACATTCTCCACCTGGATAACTATGCCGATCTTTATAAGTACAGTCCTGCTTTTGCTGTTTTTATGGCACCATTCGCATATCTACCGGATTTAGTAGGTTTGTTTTTATGGAATACATTGAACTGTGTCATCTTCTACGTCGCTCTCTCATCTTTAGTTGGCAGTAATATTCGAAAATTAATATTCTTTTTAGGCTTTACAGTTCTAGAACTGGTGTTAACTACTCAATCTTCTCAAAGTAATGCTCTCATCACTGGATTAATAATACTAGCGTTTAGTTATATGGAGAAGGGGAAATTTGCAGCAGCAACCTTTTGTTTGATAGCCGGAACATTCATTAAACTTTTTGCTGTTGTTGGGATATTATTGTTCGTGTTTTACTCTAAAAAGTTTCGTGCTTTTTTGTTCCTCTGCCTATGGACGGTGTTCTTTATTCTGCTTCCTCTAGCAGTTGTAAACCCGTCAGAATTGATGGCTCAGTATAAAAATTGGTTCCAAATGCTATCAAACGATCACGCCACCTCTATTGGTATGAGCGTTTTCACTATTGTCGCTTCCTTATTCGGCAATGTCAACAAAATTACAGTGCTTTTAATTGGCACTTGTTTATTGTTACTGCCACTCCTGAATTTCAAAAGATACAGTGAATATCAATTTCGGGTATGGTATTTAGCAGCCATACTTATTTGGATTGTTATTTTCAATCACAAGGGCGAATCCCCAACCTACATTATAGCTATGACCGGCTGCGCCATTTGGGGCGCCTACGCAGCTTTTACTAAAAAAGTGAAATTTACGTTGCTATTAACCTGGGTGTTCACTTCTCTAATAAAGACGGATATTGTTCCCCCGGCCGCTAAGGCGATGCTGAATCTTAACGTTATTAACGCGCTTATGCCAACTGTAGTATTCTTTATAATTCTCTTCAGTCTATTAGAGTATAGAAAACGTGTCAGTTTTCGACTTACCGCTTAATGATTTTTTGGTGCATCTGAACACCTGAAGTGCCAAATAACCGCAAGATATACATTCCTGAAGCGTGAGAAGATAAATCAATCTCCAATCCTGAATTTTTATTCTTGAGCCTTTCTATGGAATAAACAATATTCCCTTGTAAGTCCATAATAGTGATAAAACCCGTTTCTTCTGGCTCAATTTCGTAAAAGACTTTTATTTTATCTTCTGTTACGGTTGGGGCAACCATTAAATCCACTTCATTAAGAATAGGTTGCGCAAATGTGGCTGGTGTGAAAGATTCTTTAAAATTCCATACAATAGGTGGTGCTGCCGTCGCAAATTGGCCATCATCCCATGCACACTCAAACCTTTGAATATAGGCGCGCAGGTTGTTTACGCCAGTTATTTCAGTACCGGGTTTAAATAATATTGTCTTTCCGGCCCGAATAAAGGTTGAGTCATGATTTTTGACAGAAACGTTTCGGAGTTCTATATTTTCAAGTGCCTTTATGCTTTGCGTTAGCGGTTCATTCTCTAATGAAATCTCGCATAGATTTTTGATTGTAGGTCCATGCCCCTCCTGATACTGATGAATATACCAAAGATTATGATACAACATGTAATCTATTCCATTATATTCTCCTGAGGGTGGCCGCCATTCATTAGATTTAAAAGGGTTTCGGCTCACTTTGTTTTTGCCATACCATCCCCGTCGGTTAGGGTGATCTAACCGATTGTCGGCGCTCCATTCGTAATGTGGATATCTCAAGTGATTAAGATTATAAATACCTGAACATGGCGCTACATCTAAAAGATATTGGAACGAATAGCGATTGTTGGGAATATACCGGCCGCCGCGCAGAATCTTACGGACAAGCGGTGCATGATCGAACGGGCTTCCCGGATCACCAAGAGGGTTCGTTTGACTTCCACTGCCATTTATATACGCTGTTTTCGAAATGCTGGAGGCGGTTATGTTATATAAAAACCCG
>CAZFCR010000317.1:0-4616 GCA_964517305.1 uncultured Akkermansia sp. | reverse complement strand
GCCGAGCCGATGGCCCTGCCGGGATAATTGGCGGCCATACAGGATAAAACCAGTGTTCCATGATCGCCGCCAACATAGGCGTTGGTTCCGCCGCTCACAAAATCACGTGTACCGAGCAATCTTCCGCCGGCTCTCAGGCTGTCGAAAACAGGGTTGGCCGGGACTGACGAAAATCCGGCATCCATAACAGCTATTACCATGCCCTGGCCGCGGTAACCACGGTCGTGTAAACAATCCACACCAATCTGCCTGTTTTGCGAAAGTGATCCGCCGTATTTATAAGCCGCTGCTGCAGAACTTCCCCCTGTTTTTTGACTGATCTGATCATCGCCCCCACCCTTTTGTGCTGGCATCAGATCGAGCCGGTAACGCATCACCTTGCCTGTAGATCTTACAAAACCGAAACTATTGATGGCGGCAAGGGCCTGGCTGGCCTTGGCCTCGTCGTCGAACGCTACCACCACGCCGTTGAACCAGCGCGAAACGTAAAGTACTTTTGTATTGGCAACGCCTTCAACCTGGTTCACATACGCGCTGTTAACGGGCAAATCGCTTTCATGGACAGGGATTGCGTAGTTTAAACGACGCTGAATGGCCCTGTCGCTGAGAAAATCTTCAGGCCGCGAAAGTAGGTACCCGTTGCCATTTTTATCGGTAAAATTGATCCAGTATTTAAGTTTTTGCTGAGCTTTGGAAACGCTGCAGACAAAGACTGTCAAAAAAATCAACACTAAAATTTTATTCATAACCATAAGTTAAAAGCGTTTGTTTATACAGGAGGCCATTTTCAATGCGACCTTCCACCGGTACGTTCGGAACAATGTTATTGGCATACAGATCAATGATCTCCCGGTAAACCAGGCCGATACCTGTTGCGTATTTTTCGTGGGCACTTGCATAAGAGATGAGTGTCCTGAATTCGTTGTGTTTTACTTTAAGTACTTTTTCAAGCTGATGTGGTCCGATGGTTTCCGTTTTGTTGATGTAATCGTATACATACATCTGTCTGGAATCGGTATTTCCCGCGTTACCGTTCCACGAGGCTTTTTCTTCCACCGGAAAAATGAGTTTGGTGTATCTTTTGTTGTTCTCAACCAACTGGATGTTTGTTTTTGTTGCGTTCAGCATCCATACTTCCTTGATGGTCCAGGGCATGTTATCGTAAGAAACAAGCGGATCGTATTTTTTAATGAACCGTTCGAGGCGGAAAGCCTCTCTGCCTTCGTTGTCGGTAAACGAGTCGGCAATGCGCTCTTTTATGAGGTAGCGGTAATGCACGGTGTCGCGCGGCAGTTCGGTGTAAACGGTACTGTCTACTTCATAAATCACAAAACGACCGGTGTTCACAGGATAATAGTCGAGACCGGGAATGACCGACGCGGGCGTCTCCTTTTTTGTGCAGGCCATGCCAAGAAATAAAGAAATGAGTAGTATCAGCGCCTCTTTTTTCAATCTCTTAAAGATATAAAAAAGAAACAGCAAGATAAAAACGAAGCATGAAAAATTGTACGGTCAGCTGCGGGAATTTTACAAGTGGCCGGATCAGAAGCCGTAGTCCTTGTAATTGCGGGTAAACTCCCCTTCCTCAAATTTTGGGTTTACCTGCAGGAAATGGTAGTTGTATTCTTCAAACAGACCTTTGTCGTCGCTCACCTTGATGCTGATGGGCAGATAATACAGCTGATCGATGTACATGGTAACCGTTTTTGCGTACCAGGTTGGAATTTTAATAACCTGACCTTTTTTCAGAATATCAAAGTAGTCGTTGAACTTTGGATTTTTATCGAGGATCATGTATTCGGCGATGTAAAATTTGCGCGCGATAGAGGTAATGCTCTCATTGTCACCCACTACATAATCCACATAACCAAAATCGTGGTTATTGATGTTCACTTTGTAACAAGGCCTTCCGTTCATGCGTTCCTCGCCGGCATATTCAAAATAGTCGTCAAATTTATCGCCCAGTTTGTTGACAGTGTGCTGAATGATGCCCGCGAAATAGTCAAAACCCATTTCATTGAGGGTGTGGTGCTGATCCTGACGCATGAGGTTCCCCATGGGATCGAGATTCAGATTAAAATAAGGGAAAGCATTGGGTTTTACGAGTGCGTTGCCATTGTTCTTGCCCTGCAGCCAGAGTACTTCAATGCCTTTGATGTAGAGATAGATAAGACGTGGATTGCGGTTAAATTTAACGCTGCTTTCATAAAAATTAAGGCCTTTTTTACCACGTTCAATTACCTTAAGGTGATATTTCAGCCCTTTAACTTCTTTGATGTGTTTAAGAGATTTGTTGACCAGGTCGCGGCAATCAATTTCTGACTTCTGAGACAAACCTGAAAACTGGAGCAATACCAGAGATAATAAAACGAAGAACCTCTTAAAAATCATGGATGGCAAAATTACTATAATCATTTGAATCCGTATGGTCAAAAAAATATTTTTAGAAAATTTTAAGCCAGTTAAAGGTCGTGGGCTAATCATTATCTATATTTGGCCTTAGCGAAACAAAAAGAGCTTCATTGAATATTCAGCAGCATATCATTTCAGGGATCAGGGAACAGTTGTATTTCAACAATTTTCTGGTACTGCCCGGATTTGGCGGATTTGTGCTGCGCTCTTACCCAGCCCACTTTTCGGCTTCGGGCGGACAACTGGTACCGCCTTCTAAAACCGTTAGTTTTAACGTACAGTTAAAACAAAACGATGGCATCATGGTTCAATGGCTGCAGAAACAGCTGAACTGCGATTCTGCCCAGGCTCTTGGTTATCTTAAGGATTTCAGCGACTACTGCACCAGCCTGCTTCAGGCCAAACGCAGGCTGACGCTCCAGGACATTGGATTTTTTTACCTCGATTTTGAAAACAATATTTGTTTTGAGCCCCAGGGCGATACTAATTTTTTAACCGAAAGTTTCGGTCTCTCTGCGGTGTCGCTGAACGAAATTCCAAGTCCTGTTCAGGAAATCCGCAGAACACAGGGGTTCGAAGACCGGGTGGCTGATACACCCGTACAGCCTGAGATCAAAAATCGCAGAAAAAATTACAGCAAACCACTGGCTTTTCTTGGACTGGGGATGTTGTTGTTTACGGCCTTGTTATTTGTGGTGTCAAATACCCATCTGGGCGGACAGCTCCAGTCTTCTCTCTCTGGTGGCGGAACATCCAATGAATATACCTTTCTCGCTTATTCGCCGCTTAATTTAAAAGATGCGGATCTTAATGATCATACTTATGTGGCCGACGCCAATGGCATTGCCAGTTACGAAGTACGTGAAGGCGTTCACATTGCTGTGAAAGTGCTGAACACACCAGGGGCCACTCCCCTTCCCGCTTCCAACAATTTAAAAAAAGAAAACAGGTTTGAAGTGGTTGTGGGCTGTTTTACCGTTCTGGAAAACGCCAATAAAATGGTGAAAAAATTGCGGGGCAAAACAGCCGGTGTTGCCGTTACAGGTAAAAATGCAAAGGGCATGTTTGTGGTTGGAAAGTTATTTAATACCCGTGAAGAGGCGCTTAAAAATCTTGAAACGGTAAAAACTGTCGTGCCTTCGGCCTGGATCAAAAAGGCGGATTAGTTTCAGGACTTCCCTGCTGCGGTTAAATCTTCGCTGCGGATTTTTTTTCGTTTGTTATTTGCCGGAATGTGAAGAAGACCTGTCGATGTGTTCCTGGTCCTGTTTCCTTCTTTTTTTATAAATAAAGACGCCCAGCATCAGCGAAGCTGCAAATCCGAACAAACCCAGGATGCCCCACAACAAACCCGAGGTAGATTTTATCACCACCAGAAAAACAATGGCAACTAGGAACACCGTGGCGAGTTCATTAAGCAAACGCAACTTAAAAGAGGTATAAGTAAAAATACCTTTGCGCTGGTTGTTTAAAATGCGCTGACATTCGAGGTGATAAAAAAAAAGTAAAACCACACTGATGAGTTTGAGCCACATCCAGGGTTGCGCCAGGTAATAGTCAAGGTTCAGAAACAACATCCAGATACCGAATATGAATGTGCCGACCATCGCCGGCCAGCCAATGATGTTCCATAATTTTTTCTGCATCAGCAACAGTTGTTGCGTAAGTATATCGCGGGCCTGAGGATCACGGCCCTGAGCCTCTGTGGTATAAATAAACAAACGAACGATGTAAAAAAGAGCAGCAAACCAGCTCACGACAAAAACAATGTGAATGGCCTTGAGATAAGCGAAATCCATGGGCCAAAAGTAAGGTATTATCCGTAACTTTGTTTTCTTATCCTGCTTATGAAATCAAAAACACCCTCTCAGTCAGTCACTATAAAAACAGAAGTCGTGCTTCCAAACGACACCAACCATGTGGCCAATCTTTTTGGTGGAAAACTCATGCAGTGGGTAGACATTACCGCAGCCATTGCCGCGCAACGCCATTGCGGCCGCGTGGTAGTAACCGCGGCGATCAACCATGTTTCTTTTGATAATCCCATCAAACAAAACAGCATTGTTACACTTGAGGCCAAAGTAAGCAGGGCCTTTACCAGCAGCATGGAAGTGTTTGTTGATGTTTTTCTTGAAAATCCGGCCACTGGCGCTAAAACTAAATGTAATGAAGCAATTCTTACTTTTGTGGCCATCGATCAGAAC
>CAZFCR010000316.1:2353-4618 GCA_964517305.1 uncultured Akkermansia sp. | reverse complement strand
CGGTGACTTTTTATGGAACTCCGGCATCTTTATATGGAGTACCAAAAGTATTATAAAGGCCATGGAAAAACACGATCCTGAACTGGCCAACCTCTTTAAAGAAGGTATTGAATTTTATAATACTCCGAAAGAAAAAGAATTTATTACCCGCGCTTACAATACCTGTAAAAACATTTCAATTGATTACAGTGTGATGGAAAAGGCAGAAAATGTTTACGTGCGTTCGAGCATTTTTGGATGGAGTGACCTGGGCACCTGGGGCAGCCTTTACACCCACATTGAGCACGATGCCAACCGCAACGCACTTGTTGGCAAAAACATCATCACTTACGATTGTAACAACTGCATTGTTCAGGTTCCCAAAGATAAACTGGTAGTGTTACAGGGACTTGAAGATTATATTGTGGTAGAGAGCGAAGGCGTGCTGATGATATGCAAAAAACAGGATGAACAACAGATCAGGAACTTTGTAAACGATGTAAAGGTGAAAAAAGGAGAGAAGTACGTTTAACATCTGTTAACCACTCATTTTAATTTCTGGCACACTGCTTGACAAACGAACAAACACAAAACCAAATAAAAATGAAAAAACAACTACTCCTTTTTGCTGGCCTTTTCCTGATCAGCTTCTCTGTCTTCGCACAGAACAAAGTCAATCTCGTGATCTTCTCTGAAGATGGCGATCCGTTTTACATGTATGTGAACGGCGTGCGTCAGAACGACAAACCCGAGACCAATGTAAAAGTCACCAACCTTGCTCCCAACATCAGCCTGCGTGTGGTTTTCGAAAACAAAGCGCTGCCTGAACTGAAACAATCAATGGCGCTTGAACCAGGATTTGAGCACACCGCACGCATTAAACGCGACATGAAAAAACAATTAAAACTCCGTTATTTCGGCCAGTCGCCGCTTACTGATGAACCTACACCGGGGGTTGCAACTGTTGCTTACCATAGTGTTGAAAATCCCGTGTCGTCTGATAACAGCTCAAACGCGTCGATCAACCAAAACAGCCATACCACTGTAACGAGTTCAACCACCACTACCAAAAACGGCAACGCGGGCATTCAGGAAAATGTATCGGTTAACATCAATGTATCGGGTGTGGGCATGAACATGAATGTAAGCGGGATGGATGACAATGCTACAGTTCACACAACAAGCTCTACCACCGTTACAAGCAGCTCTTCATCGAGCAGCTCGGGTTCATTCCAGGAAAGCTCACCAAAATCAACCGCTGTTGTTGAGCCGGTTAAATCGGGCTGCGATGGTGCAATGAGTCCTGCCAATTTCAGCAGCCTCAAAAAATCAGTGGAGTCAAAACCTTTTTCTGATACTAAGATGAGCACCGCCAAAGTGGCTACAAAAAATGCCTGTCTCTCTGTTAACCAGGTAAAAGAGATCTGCAAACTGTTTAACATGGATGAAGAAAAACTCACCTTTGCCAAATACGCGTACGACCGTTGTGTTGATAAAGCCAACTATTACCAGGTAAGCGAAGTGTTTTCGTTCAGCAGCACTACCGACGAATTCAATAGTTTCCTCGAACAATAAACCGATCCTCAAATTCAGAAAAAAGCTGTCCCTCCTGGGACGGCTTTTTTTATGAAAACCGTAAGAAAATTTTAATGAACGTATTAATCGGGATTATACTTTTTTCTTGTTAAGCAGCTATTCTCTGAATTAAAAAAAACTCAATCATTGATTAACGACTTTTTTTATTTGATGCATGGTTCTTCGAATTATTCTCCCTCTTTGGCAACTGAAAACCTATTAACTTTCGCGGTGTTTGTTTTTTCGATAACAACTCGTCGAGATACTGAAATACAACTTCGATACTTTTGGTATTGTTTTCTGTCTTTTCCCTGATCGCCTCAATCGCTAAACGAAGTTCTGAGTTATCAAGAATCATCGACGGGATTTTCACGAACACATCTAATACCTTTGGAAGATACCGGCTTCCGCCGCTGCCGGTTTTTGAGGTCGCAATCTGCGACCTCAAAGCAACAATTCCTCGTGAGACAACTCGAACATGTAGTTTGCGGGAAAGCGACCGATGTTTCTTCGCACCTGTTCCTTCAAACGTTTAGTTTCTACTCCATAAAGCTGAGCGAGATCGCTGTCGAGCATTACTTTTTGATTACGGATTAGATAAATCCTACTTATAATCACTTCGTGGGGCACAGAAACAACGGCATCTTTTGTCATGACTAAGCTTTTTTATCGAATGATCTTATCGGTGTTAATGAGTTAGTCGGTACTTCA
>CAZFCR010000316.1:0-2343 GCA_964517305.1 uncultured Akkermansia sp. | reverse complement strand
TGATCTGAGTACCAGCGATGAGGTCACGGTTTGCGGCGACTCCATGCTCTATGTTACGCGCTTTACAGTGGCATTCCGAAGCATCTTTGCCTAAATATGATCGCATTTCTTTTGCTCGGTGTTGTCCACAAATATTGAAAAAAATTCATGTTTCACAATTCGTATGCTTGTCTCTTCCGTGCATTGTGGCCTTGAGTGCAGAAATGTATTTTATGTCGGGGATTTAATAAATTTACACCAAAAAAACATGCATTTTAACTTCCCCATCTTATTAGCGGCCACACTCATCCACATGGTGCTGGGCTTTATCTGGTACAATCCAAAAATAGGCTTTGGAAATGCCTGGATGAAAGCGAGCGGCGTGAATCCCGATATGGCAAAAAATTCAAACATGGCTGCTATCTTTTCGCTTACCACACTCTTCGCTTTTATGGTGGCGCTCACCATGCAGTCGATTGTCATCCATCAGTTCCATGTGCAATCACTCCTGATGACACAACCCGATTCCAAGCTCGCGGGTTCTGAATCAATGCAGTTCCTCAAAACTTTTATGGAACGTTACGGCAACAGCTACAGAACCTTTAAACACGGTGCCTTCCACGGTACCCTCGCCGGTTTATTCCTGGCCCTACCAATAGTTGGCACCAACGCGCTGTTTGAGGGAAAAGGCTTTAAATACATTGCCATTAACTCAGGTTACTGGATTGTGGGCATGGCGCTCATGGGTGGTGTAATTTGTGCTTTTTCATAGCGGATTGCCCTGTGAACGGGCCTCCGGCCCTGTTGGGAAATTATTTTCAGATATTTTTTTGTTTCAAGATCATTTTTGACTAATATTGTATTGTTATTAATACGGATGCATTTTCTTGCTCCGCACAATCAATCAAAAAAAATCCGAATTTAAATCCTACACCTTTTTATTCCCCTATGTTTGAAGTTATGGACCTGAGCGGCAAACCGCTCCCTGAATTAAAAGAAATCGCCAAGGCATTTTCTATCGATAGCAAAGGACTCGCCAAATCAGAGCTGGTTCTTAAAATAATAGATGCTCAAAGCACCAATTCAGAGCTTGCCAGGGAGATCGTGGAACGTTTCGCGAAAAAACAAAGGGAACCGCGCGTTCAACGCGAAAGGGAAAACCGCGAACAACGCGACCGTGAAAAACGACCGCGCAAAGTGCGGCTTGAACCGATCAGCGAAAACACCGTTCATGATACCGTTAACGACGCGCAGGAAGAAGAGATCCAGGTTACTGAACAAGCCAAAACAGAAGAAAACGAAACTGTAATACAGGAAAGCGCTGAAATTATTTCCGCCCAGCAACAACAGCTCGACGAAACCGATCAGGCTGTGGCCGGCATGCCAAAAGAAGAACCTGAACCGGAGCCTGTAAAAAAACAGGAAAAAGTTCACTACAACTTCGACAACATCGTATTTGTTACAGGTGTTCTGGAAATCATGCCCGATGGTTATGGTTTTTTAAGGAGCTCTGATTACGATTACCTTAATTCGCCCGATGATGTTTACGTTTCACAGTCACAGATAAAATTATTTGGTTTAAAACCCGGCGACGTTGTAAAAGGCGGCGTGCGTCCTCCGAAAGAAGGAGAAAAATATTTCCCGCTCATTAAGGTAGACCAGATCAACGGCCGCGACCCTTCATTTGTGCGCGACCGCGTAATCTTTGATTACCTGACGCCACTTTTTCCTTACGAAAAAATAAAACTCACAGGTCACCCGCAGGAAAACATGAGCACCCGTGTCATGGATCTTTTTTCACCCATTGGAAAAGGACAACGTGGTCTCATTGTGGCGCAGCCCAAAACAGGTAAAACAGTTTTACTTAAAGATGTGGCCAATGCCATTGCGTATAACCATCCCGAAATTTACCTGATCATCCTGCTCATCGACGAAAGACCTGAAGAGGTAACTGATATGGCAAGAAGCGTAAAAGCGGAAGTGATCTCAAGTACCTTTGATGAACCTGCAGAAAAACACGTGAAGATCGCCAACATCGTTCTTGAAAAATCAAAACGTATGGTTGAATGTGGTCACGATGTAGTGATCTTACTCGATAGCATTACCCGTCTGGCGCGTGCATACAATACCGTATCTCCTGCCAGTGGAAAAGTACTCACCGGTGGTGTGGATGCAAACGCACTTCACAAACCGAAACGTTTTTTTGGTGCCGCCCGTAAAGTTGAGAACGGCGGATCACTGACCATTCTTGCAACAGCGCTCACCGAAACAGGTTCAAAAATGGATGAGGTGATCTTTGAAGAATTCAAAGGAACAGGTAACATGGAACTTCAGCTGGACAGAAAATTATCTAACCGCCGTATC
>CAZFCR010000315.1:3890-4624 GCA_964517305.1 uncultured Akkermansia sp. | reverse complement strand
ACTTAGCAAAAAACGGCGCAAGGCCGCAGGCCGTTATCAGGCATTTTAGCCGACAGCATTTACGACACACATGAACTATTCAAAATATCTTTTCTTCGGACTGTCCATTTCGCTCTTTGTATGCTGCGGACAAGGGAGTATTGAGACACCTAAAAACGCCATGGACAAACTGGCGACTTTTCAACAGAAGGATAAATTTGTCGAGGAAACGACTATTTTTTATCCTGGCATTTCAAATCCAACTCTGCGGCCGGCACTGAGTGAAAAAATTAATCAGGCTGCGGACGACTTCAAAGCAGTAGCGGCGGGCGGACACGCGACTGATAAAGACTATCAAGAAAAAATCAGAGTCGGTCTTCAAAGGTTCGCAGACATTTATATGGATCTAGACACAGAAGATCGTGAAAGGGTGTGTTTATATTTTCAAGAGCTCATGGATATCGTGGGACTTAAAAGTTCAGACGGACAGTTAAACGAGTTTGTTTATGGTTTCGACCCTTCAAAAAAGTGATAAAACCATGGAACAAAACCTCCCTATAACAGCAAACAAGCGCCAGCCGGAGAGAGGCAGCATTACATAATCGTCGCTACCGCTAATTTTGGCCTTTAATCATGACAGAACCCAACTTCGATCTTAAAATCTTAGACCTTCACTGGATCAAAAATGTTGACGACCCTACAGACCTTTGCGCGCACGGACATCTCTACGTAAAAATCGGGGATCAGGTTATTTC
>CAZFCR010000315.1:0-3880 GCA_964517305.1 uncultured Akkermansia sp. | reverse complement strand
TAAGTCTAATTATAAACCAAACGACTTTGCCAGCCAACTTGTGCCGTGTTGCGGACATTTTATGCTTGTTGATGCGAATACCAACGAGCTTCTGATCATGGGCTGTCCCAGCGGCATTGACTGGACAATCGTTCATGAGAACGGTAAGGTAAAACATATTACTGACGATGGACATGAAGCTTTTGTGAACGAAGAAGAATACAAGGCCCTGATTTTTAAGATTGCGGATCAAGTTGAAAAGTTTTACAAAGAAAGTGCGCCAAAAGTTCTTCCAGACGATAATTCGGACAGAAATGCTTACCTGGCATTCTGGAAAGAATGGCGACATCTTAGAGACAAAGATCCAAAAAGCTGATGGCAAGAGGAGCATCTGCGCCAGTTACAGTATCTACGCTGATTGTGTGAGAATATTTCTAATTTAGCATCACCCGCACGCACCCGTGAGATACATTCTTATTATATTTCAAATACTTTTGTTCGCACTTCGGTTATGCGGACAAGACTCTAAAATTAAAAAAATGCACCTCGGCCTCATCTGCGGTTACACCTGGCAGGGTACTCATAACATTGACTTCGGACTCCAGCCTATGTTACTGTTTGACGCCAGGAGGGATCATAGTAATCTGGGGCTATTGATTACTGGCAATCTGATGCATGTAAATAAGGCAACCTATTTTACACCTACAACCAAGATCAGAATAATGCCTCATAAAAGAAAAAAATTCGTCCATTTGGCATGGTTTGCTTCTGTAGGACACTGTTACACCAAGATACTCAATAAGTATGATCACAGACTGACAACAGAGATTGGCGTCAAATGGGAATGGCATAATTTATCTGTCGGTTACAATTGGCCTGTTTCCGGTTATCGGGACAGGTACACTACTTTACTCCGCCTTTCATTCAGCCGGAATTTATTCTAAAACGAGACGTAAAACATGACCGCAGTTGCCGCGCGGGCGGCGCTAAGGGTGGTGCGACAGAATTTTCAATAGAAGATAACAACGGCTATTTGCTGACTTTTGCCGAAGATGAAAAGTAAGAAAAACATAAAACTTCCATTAACGGAAACAGAAAAGGCGAGTTTGAGAAAGCATAAAATCAAAATTGCCAATATTCTTGACTTTGCGACTGACGAGTTGGAGGTGTTATTAAACGCTACAGCTGAGCGAGCAAAAGAAATTTATGCCTTAGCAGAATTTCAAACTGTTCCGTCAGTAGGAATTAAGTTTGCCGAAGACCTTGTGTTTTTAGGTTATTATTCACTGAAAGAACTAAAAGAAAAAGACGGTGCTAAACTGATAGACGAATATGAAAAAAAATCAGGCTATTGGGTTGACCCCTGCGTTGAAGACCAATTTAGGTTAATCGTGAATTTTGCAAACACAAATGACACAACAAAAACATGGTGGGACTTCACCGAAGAACGGAAAAAGTTTCGCACAAACAACGGATATCCAAAAAGCAGACCTCAAAAAGCATGGTTTGAAACATTAGGTTATGAAAGGAAAAACAAGAAAGGTAGCCACTAACACGGGTTTTGCGTCAGGCGAGGTGACGAGCCATCCCGAAAACTTTCGGGTTGGAGCTTTGTTCATCGAAATTCAAGTACAGGGTGACAATTTTGTTTTCCGAAACCCTACCGAATGCAAAGCCCGAAACCGTTAGCCCTCAGGCAGAGTGGACAGTAAATAATCACTAAATCTCTAAACGTTTCAAGACAGATGAAAATAGTAATTGTAGGTGGTGGAATTGGCAGTTTGACAACAGCCCTGGCCTTAAAACAAAACGGACAAGAGGTAACCGTTTACGAAAGTGCAACAGCAATAAAGCCTGTTGGTGCTGGAATTGTGATGGCCAACAACGCTATGCAGGTTTTTGACAAACTTGGCGTTCGGAAAAAGATTGAAAGTGCAGGTCACAAAATTTCTAAGGTCAAAATTACGGACGCGCAACTCAACACAATTTCCGCCAGCGACCTTACAAAATTTGAAAATAAATACGGGGTTTACAACGTAGCCATTCATCGTGCAGAATTGCAGAATATTTTGGCGGAAGAAACAGGTTTTCAAAACATACAACTTTCAAAACGACTTTTAAAAATTGAACAAGACAAGAGTTTTAAACTGACTTTTGATGATAATACCAGTATCAATGCTGACATTGTAATTGGTGCTGACGGAATAAAATCAACCGCGAGAAACCAGTTATTTGGCACGGGAACTATTCGCGACTCAAAACAAAGATGTTGGCGTGGCGTAACTGAATCTGACTGGATTTCAAAATACAATCACGAAGCGTTTGAAGCCTGGGGTAAAGGAAAACGTTTTGGTTTTGTAAAAATCAGCGCCAAAAAAGTTTACTGGTTTGCAGTTATCAATGAGTCTTTGAGAAAAGACAATGCAAGCATTACAGAATTGTTTAAAGACTTTCACCCGGATATTGTAAAAATCATTTCTGAAACACCAAGTGACAAGATCGTGTACAACGACATCATTGATCTGCAACCCATCCACCAATGGCAGAAAGGTAAAGTTTGTTTAACAGGCGATGCCGCTCACGCTACTACGCCCAATATGGGACAAGGTGCTTGTCAGGCTGTTGAAGACGCTTACGTTTTAGGAAAATTATTCGGACAGGGAAAAAGTGCTGAAGAAGTATTTGCACAATATGAAAAACTAAGAATGGAAAAGGCTCACTTTATTGTGAATACAAGCTGGACAATTGGAAAAGTTGCACACTTTCAGAATAGCTTAGCTATCTGGTTGAGAAATTCTTTAGTAAAGGCAATGCCGAAATCTGCCAACGAAAAACAGATGGATAAAGTTTTTAACATTGACTACGAAATCGCTTAACAGAAAGACATAAAACGTTTTTCAGGATTAAAAAGAGAGAGGTTATCAATTTTCGATATATTAAAAAGAAAGCCGAAACCACTTTGTTTTAAGAGACGCTGCATTTCCGTCTTAGCATTTCCGTTAACTTTACACATTCACATCCGATCATGACGCGATTTAACCCAAGTTCATCTTATAAAATTATTACTGAGTTTGTACTGATTTTGTTCCTCTTTCTAACACTTTCTTCCTGCACAGGAATCAGAACCATTCCCCGCGCCGAATTCCAGGCCATTGACCAAAACTTTAAAGGAACATTTACAAAAGAAGTTTGCAAATTCAGAGGTATAAAAGCAAAGGACAATGTGTATGAATTATTTAAAATTGACGGTTTCGGCAACGAAAAATTCACAATTGATTTTGACTCGATCGGCCGTTTGAGAATTTCCCAGGTTTCGGGGGAGTGGTCAAGTTTTGGAGGAAAGTTTAAAAGAGGGTTTTATCAAATTTATTTACGAAAAAAGTGGATACAGATACCGCCCATTTTTCCCCTGATTTATAGTGATGTCGACATCTACAGACTCCGAATCGCTTACCATTCGGATGGCTACTTACTGATAGAGAATAAATTTTACCGGGACAAAAGTATCTTGTTCCTCGGTGGTGGACGAGGATACCGAAATGTTTACTTTTTTTCGCGGGATAAATGTGATTGACTCGTCATCTGTGAAATCTAAGCTAAACAAACAGCACAATTATCGCATAACCTACTTCCCGCAATTAAATTTCAAACATTTCCTTTGGAGACCGGTGGTCATATTCCCGCCGGGTTCACCGGTCAATTTGCTCCGGAACTATTTTCCGGAGATTTCTCCCTGAGAAAAGCGCAACAAGATGCTTTTTGTCCTTCAAAATATATGGATGGTATAATTAAAGGTCAGGCTTTTGATTTATGGCCTAATTTAGTTCAGATATGAAGAAACCCGAGATAAAGGGCTCCGATTTATTCATTGTAGACAAAAATTTTTAACCCAAAATGAAAA
>CAZFCR010000314.1:0-4647 GCA_964517305.1 uncultured Akkermansia sp. | reverse complement strand
TTGTGCTCTGGGGCGCGTACCATGGTTTGTTTCTGGTGATCGAACGTCTTTTCCTGCTGAAAGTTTACGAAAGAACCGGTCGAGTGATCTCGGTGCCGCTTACATTTATTGTGATAATAACCGGCTGGGTTCTTTTCCGCAACGAGGATCTGTCTTTTGCTACAAACATTATCAGACAGATGTACAGCTTTAATTTCTTTGATGGCCGTTTTGCCATGAACAATGATTTTATTGTGATGGCGCTGCTTGGGGCGCTCATCTCGTTTATCGCTTTGGTTCCCGCGGGTAAAAGGTTGCAGGAAAAACTTTACGGTGAAAATGCAGTTCCACAGGCCGCCTGGTTATTTGTTACGGGTGGCATCGTGTTGTTTTACATCTCGCTTACTTACGTTTCCGCGCTTGATTTTAACCCTTTTATTTATTTCAGGTTCTGATGGCGGTAAAAACAAAAACATATTCGGTTCATTGTGTGATTGCCTTACTGGCCTTATTGTTTCCGCTTGTTGTGTCTTTTCTGTCCGAAGATACCAAACCGGAGCTGACAGGTCAGGTGATCAGTGAAACACCTCCAGAACTGAATAAGGATAACTGGTTCAGCGGCACCTATCAGAAGGAGCGGGACGAGTACAACAGCGATCATTGGGCTTTCAAAGAAATGTCGGTGCGCCTGAACAACCAGTTTTATTATTCAGCGTTTAACCAGATCAGGGTCAAAAACTTTGTGATCGGTAAAAACGATTACGTTTACAGCGAAGCCTATATTTTTTCTGCTTTTGGCGACGATGTACTGGAAGAAAAAAAGATCAGCGAACTGGTGCGGAAAGCCAGAGTGGTACAGGATACCTTAAAAAGAAAAGGCATCGATCTTTTGCTGGTTTATGCACCAGGTAAAGGAGCAGGTTGCAAAGAGTTTATTGAAGACAAATACATCCATCCTGTTTCGGCCACCAACCACTCATTGTTTGTGAAACACAGCAAAATCAATCAGGTGAATCACCTCGACCTGCTCAGTTATTTTGATCAGTTAAAACCTGTTTCAAAATATCCCCTGTTTCCCAAGTTCGGTCACCACTGGAGTTTTTATGGCGAATGCCTGGCAGTGGACACCATTATCGGACATATTGAAAAATTACACGGCACAGATCTGCCCGATATCAGGTGGGATAAAATTGAAGTGGTGGATACAGCGCGAAGCCGTGATGCTGATGTACTGAAAAGCATGAATTTATTAAACGACCCTGAGCAAAACATGCAACTGGCTTACCCTGTGATTCAGTTTGAAAGCGACAGCCTGAAAAACCGAACGCGTGTGCTGACAATTTCAGACAGCTACTGGTACGGGCCGGTTTACATGGGTGTTCCGCAAAATTGTTTCGCGGGCGGGCAGTTCTGGTATTATTACAACAAGGTAATTCCTTCTCCTCGCCCGGGCGAGAAAGTAGAAGTGTGGGAACTTGATCTCAAAAAAGAAATTGAAAACAACCAGGTGATCATGCTGCTTTATTCTGATGGCAACCTTGGCGCCTTTGGTAACACCTTTATTCAGGATGCCTATGAACTGTATACCTCGCCGGCCACTTTTTACGCAAAGCAGGAGAAGAACAGAAATATTCAGACATACGCCAAGCAGATCAGGGAGATTCCGGGTCTGCTGAAAAAAGCCACACGCAGGAGCGAGGACGAACAGATTCCGCTCGACAGTGCCATCCGGTATGATGCCATGAAAATGGCCGGATACCTCCAACAGATAAATTAACAAGTACCATACATAAGATGAAAACAACAACGATAAAAACAAGGATGATTCTTCTCCTGGCTTTAAGTTTTGGCCTGGCAAAAGCAGACGAAGGCATGTGGATGCCACAGCTGATTGATGCGCTGAACTTTAAGGACATGAAAAAGAACGGGTTCAAGCTCACCGCCGAACAGATCTACAGCATCAACAAGGCGAGCATGAAAGACGCCGTTGCTATTTTCGGGGGAGGCTGCACTGCTGAGGTCATTTCTACAAAAGGTCTTATCCTTACCAATCACCACTGCGGATTTGGTTCCATCGCCGCGCTGAGTTCGGTTGAAAAAGATTATCTTAAGAATGGTTTTTTTGCAATGAAACCGGAGGAGGAGATGTACTGCAAAGGTCTTACCGTTACTTTTATCAAACGCATTGAGGACGTTACCAAAAAAGTGCTTGCCAATGTTCAGCCCGGTTTCTCTGAAAAACAAAAAGATTCTACGCTTCTGGCCAACATGAAGGCCATTGAAACAGCGGCAAAAGAGAACACACATTATACAGCTTTTGTGCGCCCGTTTTATTACGGCAATGAGTATTATCTTTTTGTAACCGAGGTTTTCAACGACATCAGGCTCGTGGGAACACCACCCGAAAGTATCGGTAAATTTGGCGGAGAGACCGATAACTGGGTATGGCCGCGCCATAACGCTGATTTCAGCATGTTCAGGATCTATGCCGGAGCCGACAATAAACCTGCGGAGTACAATACTGCCAACAAACCCTACCAGCCGAAATATTCTTTCCCCATTTCCTTAAAAGGTGTGGAGAAGGGTGATTTTACGATGGTGTATGGCTTTCCGGGCCGTACGCAGGAATACCTGAGTTCTTACGCGGTTGAACTGCTCGTAAAACAGCAAGATCCGCTTCGTGTTGATCTGAGAGCCAAACGCCTGGAGATCATGGAAGAAGACATGAAAAAAAACGACACCATTCGTTTGATGTACGCCAACCGTTACGCGGGTGTGGCCAATTATCATAAAAAGTGGAAGGGCGAGATGCAGGGTCTTATCAAAAGCAACGCCGTAGAAAAGAAACAAAAATTTGAGCAGGATTTTCTGAAGCTCGTTGCCAATGATGCAAGTAAAAAAGAAAAATATGGTCTTTTGTTTAAACAGTTTGAAAAGGTATATGAAGACTATGCGCCTTTGAGCAAACAATACGATTATTTTACCGAGTGTTTATGGGGTATTGATGGATTCAGAATGGCGGGCAATTACATCAATGTGTTTGCCGAGCTGAAGAAAAAGAACGCGGGCAAGGACAACAAGTTTAAAGAGGTTTCTAAAACAGCGCTGCCGGCGATTCCGTACACCAATTTTAATAAAGAAACAGATAAAAAGCTGTGCAAAGCCATGCTCGAAATATATAACCGCGACGTGGAACGCAGCATGATGCCTGCCGAGCTGGATTCACTACTGACGGTTTTCCAGGGGAACACATCGGCGCTTACCGATTTTCTTTACCAAAACTCAAGTTTTGTTGACAATAAAAAAGCGGCGGCCATGCATGCCGACCTTGAAAAAAATCCGGGTCTTTATGAACGTGATCCTTTGTATTCTCTTGCCGCAGCTATTTTTAACCATTATCAGAAAACGGTGTTGCCACAGATCGCGTATTACGACAAACAGATCAACCAGCTGCAGAAAGAATACATGGCCGGTTTAAAAGAACTTGTAAAAAACAAAAAGTTTTATCCTGATGCCAACGGCACGCTGCGTGTGGCTTATGGAAAGGTAGAGGGTTATAAAGGCAAAGACGCGGTGGAATATCTGCATTTTACCACGCTCGACGGACTGGTTGACAAACACCGCACAGGCGAAGAGGATTTTTATGTAAAACCACGCCTCGTGGAATTGTACGAGAAAAAAGATTTTGGTCAGTATGCCGATAAAAACGGAAAACTGCGTACCGCTTTTATAGGCAGCAATCATACAACGGGCGGGAACAGCGGAAGCCCGGTGATCAACGCGAAAGGTGAACTGGTAGGAACCAATTTTGACCGCAACTGGGAAGGAACCATGAGCGACATCATGTACAACGTGAACTTCTGTCGTAACATCACGCTCGACATCCGGTTCACGCTCTGGATAGTTGACAAATACGCCGGGGCGGGATATCTGCTCAACGAAATGAAGATCGTGAAGTAAAATAAATAATTAAAAATTAAAGCGGGCCCGTCCCGCTTTTTTTGTGGCCATTTAAAACGTTTTAGCCGCCAAAAAATGATAATTGGTCAAAAACAAGGGTCAATTCTTTTAAGTGAATGAACATTCATTTAAATTTGCGGCGCGAATGCGGGTGCGTGACGAAAATAAAGAAAAAACTATCCGTAAAAAGGCGATAGAGATCATTGTATCAAAAGGGTTCGACGGGCTCAGCATGCAAAAACTCGCCAAAGCCTCGGGTGTATCTCCGGCCACTATTTATATTTATTACAAAAACCGGGAGGATCTTTTGAACTCGCTTTATATAGAAGTGAACGAGGCGTTTGCGGCCGAAGCGCTGAAAAATTTTGATCCATCGGCCTCACTTGAAAAAGGATTGTGGCAACAGTGGAAGAACAGGCTTGATTTTATACTGAAACACCCTTTGTATTTTCAGTTTTTTGAGCAGTTCCGAAACTCGCCGCTTGTTCATCACAAGGATGTAACCAACCACGCTTTTAAGGAAAGCATGCAGCTTTTTGTGCGTAATGCCATCCGAAAAAAAGAAATGGCAAAAATGGAGCCGGAGTTATTCTGGTCGCTTTGTTACGGATCTTTTTATTCACTTGTAAAATTTCATCTGCAGAAAAGGAGCATGATGAACAGCAGCTTTGAACTCACCGAAAAAAAAATGCGGACACTTTTAAAGAT
>CAZFCR010000313.1:0-4648 GCA_964517305.1 uncultured Akkermansia sp. | reverse complement strand
CTTTGTTTACGCCATTTGCACCCGATCTGAAAGAAATAAACGCCGCCCAATTCCTGAAAATAAAAAACGCCGCTTCATCGGGCTGTAAGTTCGATTCCATTGGGCGCATCAATCAACTTGGCCTCCGGTTAATGAGTCACTGCGATGAAACCTGTCAGGCCTACCTTGTTGACAGCAGCGGCAGCAGGTTATTATTGCCTTCTGATTACGACACTGGGATTGACGGTCTGGTTTTTTGCCCGATTGCGGACATTTTATGGTGTATGCTTCTTATGACGGGCCAGATTACAGTCGTTATTACGACAGCCGTGCGCAGATTTTTGGATTCAGAACCGGCAATGCTAAAAGTATCAAAGCCATGCAGCCACTTTTTAAAATTTATTTCAAAGATTTTACCATTGCAGATCTGATCTGGGAGGGTAGTTCCGGACTGGCGCTTAAGGTGTATGAAACCCGGCGGCCTGCAGCCAGCGAAGAAAACTCATACCTTTATTTCAGAGTTGACCTGGATTTGTAGAGATCTTTTAATCAGTGTTTTTTTTTACCCAACCCGATTTTTTTTAATTTAGTTGATACGATTCACCGGCAATTTTCGTTAAACAAAAAAAAATCCCATGGCCAATTTAAATCGAATTCAAACGCTCGTATTTATCCTGGTTTTTACGCAGTTCAGCGCCTGGTCGCAACACAGCCTGGGCGTGAAAGCCGCGGGCGGATTGAGTAAAGTGACTACGCTGAGACCGCTTACCAATACCGAATCAAAATTTATTTTCGCGCCTTCGGGGCAGGCCGGCCTGTTTTATAAATTTAATTTCGGGCGCAGTTCTTCAGTTGGTGCCGAACTGTTGTTTTCGCAGATAGAAGGCAGGGAGAATATGAAGTCCTATTATTCCGACCTGATGGGAAACCTGACTGCGGAGTATTTTACCACCAAGCTGGATTATCATCTGTCCTGCCTTTCCCTGCCTGTTTATTATGGCTTCACGTACAGGGAGTTCACCATCCATCTTGGCGGCCAGGTGTCGTATGTTTTAAAAAGCCGTGGACACTGGATCACCGAAGCCTGTGTGAATAATGAAACAATACAATTTGAAGATGAAGGAGAGCTGAACCTTGATGGTTACGATTTTGGTCCCCGCGCCGGATTGATGTTTAATCTCTCCAAACAATTTGCCATAGAAGCCAGCTATTATTATGGCCTCAACAACATTCTGGCGAATCCCACCCCGGAGGGCTGGGACTGGAAAGTGCAGCAGATGATGCTGGGTTTGAGGTATAAACTCTGGAGGGCTGAAAAAAAGGAGAAGGATACAAATTAGTTCCGCTTAATTTCCAGCATTTGTTTTGCAGGGAGTGCCATAAAAAATTCCTGTAACACACATTGTTACACTGTTGTTAACGCTCTCACGCAGATCGCCGGCCGAAGATCAGTTCAAATACATCTGATTGGACATTCGCGTTTTTTTTATACATTTGACTTACATTTTCGCCCACGAAGAAAAGAACATTCAGCTCTTATACAGGACCAATTACCGGAAACAATTTTCAGGTAGCAGGTTATCAGGAAAAACTATCGTGTGTATTAAATGTGAGTGTGATCTGCAGTATTTTGGATTCTGAAGATCGCCGACTCAGGTTCCTTACAAATTGGTTCATCTATACAACACCGAAATGAAAAAACGATTGATTCACACGTTCCTGATCCTGGGCATTGGCTTTGGCGCAAACTCACAAAACCTTCAACGGCCTTATCTTGACGGGGCTGACAAACTGGGTTCCGCAACGCGGTCTGAGGTGTTTTCGTTGCCCTGCGCCGGTGAAGTCAACACAAACAGTACAGACTTAAGATGGCTGCCAACGCTCACCAATAAATGTGTTGGCCGGGTGCACAGCCTGCCCGGGCAGGAGCAGATGGAAAAGATGATCCATGAAAAAACACTCAACAAACTCAGCCTTCTCAAAACAGAAACGGGCAGTGGCGAAAGCGCTGCTTCCAGTCCAAGCCCGGTGATCGGGGCCAGCTTCTTAGGTAATATAAATAACGGAACATCCCCAATGGACAATTCCATCGCGATTTCTGACGGTGGCTGGATCGTGAGTGTGGCTAACACTACTATTGAGTATTATTCGATGTCAGGCGCAAGTACCTATTATAATACCATTCCCGATTTTTTTGATGATAATTCCATTTCAAACACCTGTGATCCTGTGGTGATCTATGATTCAGGATCTGACAGGTTTATTTTTTTTGCGCAGGAATGCGCTGGCAACTCGTCCAACTCTTTTCTGCTCATTTGTTTTTCGAAGTCGAATAATCCCAACGATGGCTGGTGGAAATACAAGTTAACCGGCAATCCTTTAAACAATGCAAAATGGTTCGATTACCCTAAACTGGCTGTCTCGAATAATGAATTGTACATCACGGGAAATCTTTTTTCCAACAACCCGGATGGAACTTTTGATCAGGCTGTTCTTTACCAGATCGAGAAAAACAACGGGTATACCGGGGGATCGATCAACTGGCAGTTCTGGTCCGGGATCTCGGGAAATCCGTTTACTCTGTTGCCTGTTTCTCACGGACAGTCGGGTAATTATGGTCCGGGTTGTTTCCTTGTAGCGACCACGCCCGGCGGCGCATCTGCCGTTAAACTGTACGATCTTACGGATGACATGTCGGCTACCAATGAACAGTTAAATTATTATTCAATACCAACGCCATCTTATGAACCTGCGGGTGATGCCTCACAATCAGGCACCAATTGTTTACTGGATAATGGCGATTGCAGGGCACTGAGCGGATTTTACCTGAACGGTATCATTCATTTTGTATTTCACTCTGATGTTGGTGGCGGCTGGAACGGGATTAACTATAACCGTTTAAACGTAAGTTCAAAAACCAACCAGTCTTCCACATTTGGAGCAGGGGGCAATTTCGATTATTCTTATCCTTCGGTTTCATCATTTGCGGCCTCGCCCTCCGACGCCTCTGTGATGATAGGTTTCGGCCGTGGAGGTGCCAGCATCTTTCCTGAGATGCGGGTGGTTAAATGTGATCACGCCATGAACTGGTCGGCTTCAGCGCTTGTAAAATCCAGCGCGGATTATGTAAGTTTTACCTCTTCCACCAAAGAAAGGTGGGGAGATTACACCGGCACCACACGCAAACACAATTCACCCACACCTTCTGTATGGATGAATGGGATGTATGCAACCCCTTATAATTTATGGAACAGCTGGATCGCTGAAATTGGTCAGTCGCCGGTGGGGATCGGAGAAAACAAAGCTTCTGAAAATGCAGCTAAAGTGTATCCCAATCCTGTAATTGAGAGTTTTTCTGTGGAGTTTACACTTGCTGAGAACTGTGACCTGCTGATCGAAATCAAAGATATAAACGGTCGCACTGTAAAAGAGTTGTACAATGACAAAGCTGTTTCCGGACTTAATAATTTTACTTTTAATAAATCGAACCTGTCGTCTGGCACCTATTTTTTAACCATCTCAAATAAGGCTTCAATTATCCGGAATGAAAAAATTATTATCCATCACTAAACTGGTTTTTTGTCTCACGCTGTCGGTCGGTTGTTTTTCCAATCCCAAACCGCCAGCTAATACCGAAACAAAAACAACTACCAGCACGGCGGATTCAACAACCGGCTCTCAGACGCAGTCATCCGGAACAGCAGGCCAGGATGGGGGATCCACAAAGGATACCATGAATGAGGTGGACAAAAACAAAGCCATTCAGCATGCTGCACCGGATCAGGCTAAAATTGATTCGCTTAAAAACGCCAAGACAAAAAACAAACAGAAACCATAGCACACGCCGACAGCCGCCACGGCCATCAGAAACCAGGAACGCACTATTTATTTATGGAGAACACTCAGACCACAGCACCCAGTCCTTTTTCACCGACCTATTTTCACGGTACACGCGCCGATCTTCAACCCGGCGACCTGATTCAAACCGGGATCAACTCCAACTATGGGAAACAAAATAAAGCCAAATACATTTACCTCACCGCCACGCTCGACGCGGCCATCTGGGGTGCTGAACTGGCTTTGGGAGAAGGACGCGAAAGAATTTACCTTGTAGAAGCAACAGGTCCGCTCGAAGATGATCCTAATGTGACCGATAAAAAATTTCCGGGTAATCCTACGAGGTCTTACCGCTCGAAACATCCCTTTAAGGTGGTGGGTGAAGTCACCGTATGGTCTTCGCACCCTGCGGCCCAGGTAAAAGCCATGAAAGAAGCGCTGGCAAAATTGAAGGATCAGGGTATTGAGGCGATTGAGGATTAGATTTTAGGGTTCAAAGTGCAAGAGGTTTAAAGTTCAAAGTTCCAGGTTCAAAGTTCCAGGTGCAAAGTTCCAGGTTCAAAGTTCAAGGCTGCAGGTTCAAAGTTTAAGGGTTCAAGGTTCAAAAGGTTCAAAGTTCAAGGGGTTCAAAGTTCAAGTTCCTGAATTGTTAGCTGTGTTGAGAACAGATTGCTTCGGCTTCGGTGTCTCCGGCAGCCTCGCAATGGACTGGGTTGTTAGAAGTACATAGATTCAAAGTTCAAAGGTTCAAGGGGTTCAAAGTTCAACCGTTAAAAATTCAAATCAGGCTTGTTTCGGGTTATCTGATTAGCTAACTTTGAATGTGGCACCC
>CAZFCR010000312.1:0-4658 GCA_964517305.1 uncultured Akkermansia sp. | reverse complement strand
ACAACATCCTAAAACCCTCAGAGAGTCTGAAATGATAGAGAGAGGCGACTACCTTGTAAATGTGATAGGAGGTTGTAACGATTGCCATTCGCCAAAAAGTTTTAATGATGCGGGTATGCCGTATCCTGATCCCGATCGTTTGTTGTCGGGACATCCGGAAGGTCTCACGCTTCCTGCGTTAGGAAAAAAAACAGACGGGTGGGTAATGTTTAACATGCACAACACTGCTGCAGTCGGACCCTGGGGTGTTTCGTACGCCGCCAATATCAGCTCCGACGCGAGTGGCATTGGTAACTGGAGCGAAGAGCAGTTTTTTAAAGCCATGCGTGAAGGAAAATACAAAGGCATGGAAGGTTCCCGCCCATTGATGCCGCCAATGCCCTGGCAAAATTACGCGAAGATGAGCGATGAAGATCTGCGCGCTATTTTTCTTTATCTGAAGTCTACGCGCCCGGTATTCAATCTTGTTCCGGCCTACCGGCCGCCGGTTAAATAAAATTTTTTCCAAAAAAAAAGATGAAGCACAAACACGCATGCCTTTTGTTGTCGGTCCTTTTTTCCGTAATTGTTTTAAGGGGGCAGGATACCTCAAGGTATGCGCTTCGTCTTGATCTTCCATTCGCGGATTTGCCGCAGAATGTGGCTTTACCCTACACCGTACCCTCCATGTACCAGGCACTCGAAATCTCTAACGGTTTTTATGAGCTGGGTTTTTATGGCATAGAATCGCTTAGTAACCGGCTTTTCAGACACGCGGATGAAAAGGGAAGGACAGCCCGGTGGACACGCGGTGTTTTCAATTATGGACTTGATCTGCTGTTTTCCAAGTATGGCAGTGAATTGCCAATCCCGCTTGGGGTATGGGGTCATGAAGAATTTCATCGCTCGACCCTTGGCGTTGCAGGCATCACCTCAAAGAACGGCAACTGGTTGCTGAACCGCTGGGATGGCACGGTTTATGGCGTTTCAGACGATCAACTCGTTAAATTAAAATCAGAAGATCCCCATCAGCTGCTTTATTCCTATGTTGCCGGAGTGCAATATGAGATTGTGCTGAATCAAAGAGTCAGCCTTCACGATTTTTATAAGAAACGAAGTCATTATAAAAGCGCGTTGCTGCTTTATAATGCACATTACGTGTACAATTATTTTAAGTTCTCCTGCAGTGTGCTCAGCGACTCCGTGAAGAAACTCGCGCCACCGCACGAACATGCAGACCCTGCGCAAAGAGATTATGCAGGAGCTGATCTCACTGCCTGGATGTACGACATGGGTCAGCCCTTAAAGCCATTCAGCAGCCGCGATTCATTTCCGGGGGGAGAAGGAGTAAACAGGCGCCTTGGTTTTTTGGATCTGGACAAGGAATCACAGGATTTTTTAGTGAGGCAGAAAAGACTGTCCCTTATCAATTTTCTTAATCCCGGAATATTTTTCGTAAACAGAGTCAATTTCGGGAAGAACTTTTCAATGAGTCTTTTCGCACAATACGCGCCTACGCACTTTGGGAACAGTGTGGCTGTTTTCGCGCCTTTCCGAATAAAATCTTATGGCTTGCTGATCAAGGCTTATCAATACAATAACCGCCAGCAAAGAGGCGCCGGCTGGGATTTGGCTTAAACGATTTCAGGATCGGAATCAGAACCGGACTTGACATGGAGCTCGATTTGTGGCGACAGCCGGAGTCTTTTCTGGGTTCTGGATTTATTGAAGGAGGCGCATTTATGGTAAAAGTTCGCCATGACCTTACGGACCATTTCGGTGTTTTTATGTCGGCCGCAGCAAAGACCCGGGGCTGGCAAATGGGCAATCCTTACCTTGACCGGAATGTCTCATGCCAGGCGGGACTTCATGTAGATCTCAGAAAAAAGTAAAGCGTTTTTTGTTGAGGGTTTAGCCTCCGGCATTTTCGTTATTAGGCTTCCCGGCGTGATTGGTTTTGAAATAAACAAAATGCGCTTAGCTTTGTTAAAAATTATCAGCTCGTGTGCGGGCAGATTAAAAACAAATTTATGACTGAGAGTTACCACGATTATGTGATCAAGGACGGAAAGTTCATCGGGAAGTTCAACGAAATGTATTCGCGTTTTGACGATCCCTGGACACAATCAACACAGCCCAATAAATATTCACGCATGGCGGGGATCATTCACCTGCAGAATTTTGGTGTAAAATCTGTACTCGAATGTGGTTGCGGTCTTGGGTATTACGCCAACTGGATCCACCGCGAACTGGGTATCGTACCTAAAAGCGTTGACATTTCTGATGTGGCGATCGAAAAAGCAAAACAGTTGTTCCCTCATCTCGATTTTGAGGTGGCTGATATTTGTAAGGATCTGCCAAAATACAAAGATGTGGATGCCGTGGTTTTTGCGGAGATCATCTGGTACATTCTGCCATCGCTGAAGGACTTGTTCCAGATGCTGAAAGACAACTTCGCGGGTAAGTATTTTGTAGTAAACCAGGTTTTTTACAAAGGCACTCAGAAATACGGTATTGAATATTTTACCAACATGCGTGAATTCATCAATTACGTTCCTTTTGAATTAGTAGGTCAGTGTGAAGCCACCATGGCCAAAGACAGCACGATTGAGACGTCTGTGATATTCAGGATTCAGTGATAAACAAACCTCAGATCGTAAGGACCGTCAAAAAGATCAGGCACTTCTTCTCCCTTTTTTTTGGTGTGTTCCAGGTGTTCAGCAATGGCCCTTTTCATTTTTTGTTCTATTTCCGGGCGTGAAGTCGCCACTGCAACGCAGCCCGGCAACTCATCGCAGAACGCACCGTAACTGTATTCTCCCTGCTCAACATTGACAATGATCTGTACCATGATTAAGAAAAAATTAAACCGGGAACTGGTTTTCCGGTGGATTTGAATACAGATTCGGCTGCACGGGCCAGGCTGCCGGCAAGATCAAAGATCAAAACATAAATTTGGTTTTTTAAGACGCGGCCAATACATTCAGGGCCGGGGTGTTTTTTGGCGAGGAGATAAATATGCAGACGGTCGTTCGACATTTTTTTGAGTGACGCTAAAGTAAAAAATAAGCCGGGAACATCAAAACTGAAAATTGTTCATGAATAGGGAGCCTTTACACAATTACGGCCATTGCAATAACGAGACCCGGCGAATCATAAAATTAAAAAGCCATCATGCCCGGCAAGGCACAACAGCTTTTTAATAACAAATCTCTCAAACAAGGCTTATTCGGCCGGATTGGCTTCAGCACTCAATACATCCTTGATCTTATTCTCAATTTCTTCAGCCAGATCAGGATTTTCCTGGAAGAGCGCTTTTACAGCGTCGCGTCCCTGTCCTAATTTGGTGTCATCATAACTGAACCACGAACCGGCTTTTTTAATGATGCCTTTTTCAACCCCAATGTCAATGATCTCTCCAACTTTGCTGATGCCTTCTCCAAATACAATGTCAAACTCTGCCTGGCGGAAAGGAGGCGCCACTTTGTTTTTGATCACTTTAACGCGGGCCCTGTTACCGGATACCACATCGCCTTCTTTCAACTGGCTTACGCGGCGAATATCAAGACGAACTGATGCGTAGAATTTGAGTGCATTTCCACCAGTTGTGGTCTCAGGATTTCCAAACATCACACCGATCTTCTCACGGAGCTGATTGATAAAAATACAGCAGCAACCTGTTTTGTTGATCGTGCCGGTTAGTTTACGCAAAGCCTGGCTCATTAAACGCGCCTGCAGACCCATGCGGCTGTCGCCCATCTCACCTTCAATCTCAGCCTTAGGCGTTAAAGCCGCAACCGAATCTATCACTACAATGTCCACCGCGCCGCTGCGGATCAGGTTATCGGCGATCTCAAGCGCCTGCTCACCGTTGTCCGGCTGTGAGATCAGAAGACTTTCAGTATCTACACCCAGCTTCTCGGCATAAAAACGGTCAAAAGCATGTTCCGCATCAATAAAGGCAGCAATGCCTCCCGATCTCTGCACATTGGCAATGGCATGAATAGCCAGGGTTGTTTTACCCGAAGACTCAGGACCATAGATCTCCACCACACGGCCTTTTGGCAAACCGCCAATACCAAGAGCAATGTCAAGACCCAGCGAACCGGTTGAGATCGCTTCGATCTGCTCCACGCTGCTGTCACCTAATTTCATGATGGTGCCTTTGCCATAGGTTTTCTCAAGTTTATCCAATGTTAACTGAAGTGCCTTGAGTTTTTCGGAGCTTACCGACTTCTTAGAGTCAACCGCGTCCATTACCTCTTCTGCATTTTTCTTTGCCATGATATATCTTATTAATTGATTACGTTCTTTATCAGGGATTTTCTCTTTTCAGTCAGTCTTCACAATTTCTCTCCCTTGCCTCAACAAAGATAGGCGGGTGAATAGCAGGCCCTTGCTACGAAATGTAGTATTCGGGTGAAATGCAGATTTTGCGGGGAAAACAGAAGTACAGACAATTGACGATTGGAGGGAAAGTACGTAGGACGATCGGCGATTAAGTACGAAGTCGGTTAAGCGCCCGGCAAAATCCTTCCAGGCCTTCGTCCGCCTGGGGGCAGAGACCTGAAAGGATTGCGGGCAATAATCGGCAACAGTTTCATCTCGATGTTGGTACTTTACAACGGAGTATCCATACATACAGAACGGAATATCCATACACTTACAACGGAGTATCC
>CAZFCR010000311.1:0-4676 GCA_964517305.1 uncultured Akkermansia sp. | reverse complement strand
TCGAGCAAAGCTTCCCGTGGCGGCAATGTGTTTGTAAGCAAGATCACCAACGGCAAGTGGCGTGTACCTGAATCTCTGGGCAAGCCTGTCAATTCAACCTACTGGGAAGGTGGCGCCTGTGTTTCACCCGATGGAAAAACCTACTTTTTTACAAGTGAACGCGAAGGTGGTTTTGGCAACAGCGATATCTGGATGGTAAAAAAGATCAATAAAAAAGAATGGGGCAAACCGGAGAATCTTGGTGCCGAGGTGAACAGCGCCTATGATGAAGCCGGTATGTTTCTTGCACCTGACGGCAAAACACTTTTTTTCTGCAGCAATGGACCAGGCAGCATGGGCAGTTACGACGTATTTAAAACCGTGCTCGAAAACGGCAAATGGAGCAAACCAGTCAATCTGGGTTATCCCATTAATACCGCTGCCCGCGAAGGCCAACTAACGGTAAGCGCCGATGCCCGTTACGCTTTTCTGTCGAGCAACCGAAAAGGTGGTCTTGGTGAGAGCGATATTTATAAAATTGATCTGAAAGACTATGCCATTCTTGAAAAAGACGGCAAACGCACAGGTAACGGTTTAAGCATATTAAAAGGAACGCTGCGCGAAGGTTTTGAAGGGTATGGCATCGCCGACGCGGATGTGACCGTGAAAAATGAAACCACCGGCGAAACATTTAATGCACAGAGCAGCGACAACGGCGAATACTTTTTTATGCTGAAAGGCGGAAAATACCTGCTTACCATTAAGAAAAAGGGTTATCAGGACATCAGCGAAACCGTTGAACTGGGCGCAAGTGAAAAAGAGACCGTTGTTCTTGAAAAAGGCTACCTGCTTAAAAAATAGCATCTTACCCAAAAAAAGCCAAGAACGGAACAATTAAGGCAGTTGTGCGTTAATTATATTTAATTGGACGGCGGTCCAATTGGCGGCGAATATTGCCGGAGGGGAATGACTATAAAAATTTTATCTTTGCATCAATGGAAATTGTAAAAGGTTCGGGCTTCATTCCCGGGGAATTATTGGCCAATATTAACTCTCCGGCTGATCTGAAAAAACTGGAAGAAAACCAGCTTGCGCAGTTAAGCGACGAACTCAGGCAATACATCATTGACCTGGTGGTTGAACTTACCGTAGCACTGCATTACATTTTTAATACACCTTATGACCAGCTGGTCTGGGACGTTGGTCACCAGGCTTATGGCCACAAGATCCTTACTGGTCGCCGCGATGTATTCCACACCAACCGGGTTTACAAAGGCATCAGCGGTTTCCCGAAACGCAGCGAAAGCGAATACGATACTTTCGGTGTCGGCCACTCCTCTACTTCCATCAGCGCCGCGCTGGGCATGGCCGTTGCCAGCAAATACAAAAAACAACCCGAGCGCCAGCACATTGCCGTTATCGGCGACGGTGCCATGACCGGCGGAATGGCTTTTGAAGCCCTTAATCACGCCGGTGTTGAAAATGCCAACCTGCTGGTGGTGCTCAACGACAATTGCATGAGCATCGATCCGAATGTAGGTGCGCTAAAAGAATATCTTACTGACATTACCACTTCGCATACCTACAACAAAGCCAAAGACAAAGTTTGGGAGCTGCTCGGCAAGATCAGCAAATTTGGTCCCAACGCCCAGGAGATAGCGAGCAAGGTGGAGAACGCCGTAAAAACAAGTTTATTAAAACAAAGCAATTTATTTGAATCGCTTAAGTTCAGGTATTTTGGTCCGGTTGACGGGCACGATGTGGTGCGCCTGAGCAAGGTGCTCGCCGATCTTAAAGATATTCCGGGACCCAAGTTATTACACGTGCTCACCAAAAAAGGCAAGGGTTACCGTTTCAGCGAAGAAGGCAACGAAACCATCTGGCACTCTCCGGGCTTGTTTAACAAAGATACCGGCGAGATCATTAAAGTGGTCCCCAAAACGCCGCAAGCCCCGAAATACCAGGATGTGTTTGGTCACACCATCGTTGAACTCGCTGAAAAAAATGAGAAGATCATGGGCATCACGCCCGCCATGCCTTCGGGCTGCTCACTCAACATCATGATGAAAGCCATGCCCGACCGTGCTTTTGACGTAGGCATCGCCGAACAGCATGCAGTTACTTTCAGCGCGGGTCTTGCAACACAAGGTCTTATTCCTTTCTGTAATATTTATTCATCTTTCATGCAAAGGGCTTACGACCAGGTGATACACGATGTGGCCCTTCAAAAGCTCAAAGTGGTTTTCTGTCTCGATCGCGGCGGCCTGGCCGGTGCCGACGGACCTACCCACCACGGTGCTTACGACATGGCTTATTTCCGTTGTATTCCCAACATGATTGTGAGCGCGCCAATGAATGAGGAAGAACTGCGTAACCTGATGTACACCGCGCAGCTCGATGAAAGTCCTGGTTCATTCAGTATCCGTTACCCACGTGGCGCTGGCGCCATGGTGAACTGGAAAACACCTTTTTCCAAAATTGAGATTGGTAAAGGCCGTAAGATCCACGACGGAGAAAAGGTAGCCATCCTTTCTATTGGTCACCCGGGCAACCTGGTAACAAAGGCCATTGAACTTTTAAAAGCGGAAGGCATTTCGCCGGCGCATTACGACATGCGTTTTGTAAAACCAATCGATGAAGCACTGCTTCACGAAGTATTTTCCAGATACGAACGTGTGATCACCGTTGAAGACGGATGCATCACGGGCGGCATGGGCAGCGCTGTGCTCGAATTCATGGCCGACAACCAGTACAGCGCAAAGGTCGTTCGCCTTGGCATTCCTGACAGGTTTATTGAACACGGAGAGCAGGCAGAACTTTATGAAGAATGCGGATTTTCACCCAACAAAATAAAACAAACGACTATTGAAATTTTAAAAGACAACAAACAACGTACTAAACAAGCATAAGAAGGTGGAAAAATTCAAAGTATCTGTAAAATTGCATTGTACGGCCAAAGAAGTTTTTACCGGCTGGCTCAATGACAAGGTTCACTCAGAATTTACAGGTGGTGCAAAAGCAAAAACGAGTCCAAATGAAGGGGGTAGTTTTTCCGCGTGGGATGGATACATAACCGGTACCAACGTAGAGATCTTTCCTTACAAAAAGATCATTCAGAAATGGCGTACCAGCGATTTCGCGCCCGATGATGAAGATTCAGTAATCGAACTGTTCTTTACCTTCAAGGATGAACACACACTGGTAACGATCACGCATACCAATATTCCCGACGGACAGGGAGATAAATACAAAAAAGGCTGGAAAGACAATTACTTCTCACACATGAAGAAGTACTTTGACAAATAGCTTCCGCTTTTCTTCAGGATTTTTTCAGGGACGGTATTTACTTTTGCTCAGGATCTTCTGCGCATCCTTTTCGGCCATGAGCTGACTGAGGCTTACCTGCTCATTGTTTTTCATGTAAGCGCGTACGATCTGCCAGCCGATCCACATGGCGATGCGCGGCGGACACTCTTTGCTGATTGCGGCCGTAAACGGTCCGTCGGTAGTGAGTTCCCGCACGGTGTTCATGTTGTTTTCGTATAAACGGTTATTGGCCGCAAAATAACCCCAGAGTTTTTTTTCAAACTGGCTGCAGTATTTCATTTGTGCGCTGTTGTAACCAATGATCACGCTGTCTTTTTCTTCCGGCAAAAGGGCATTCACCGCGTAAAAAAGTTTCCCGTAATATATGGTGTGGTGCAAAAGTGTGTTTTCAATGGCACTGTTGTCAAATTCCGTAAGCAGCCAGCCACGCGCCATATCAGGAAGAATATAGTCGGCATTCATTTTCCTCGTCTGGTATTGCGGGTACCTCAGCATCTGGTAAAATTTGGCCGTATCGCCCAGATACATGTCCAGACTCAGGATCAGCGCACTGTCCATGTAAGCAAACGCGTAGTTCCAGCCGCTGAGCACGGTAATCAGTTTTGAAGGAACCGGCTTTTCCGGAAAATGATAATGGAAACGTTTAACCATGTTATTGAGTTCCGGGGTCATTTCATCCAGCCTGCTGTCAGGATATATTTTCCTTACATAATCATAAGCTTCCCGTACATCCCTGTCGCCGGTGTAGGCCAGCACAGCTGACTGATAGGCGCTATCGGCTGTTCCCCTTCTGCTGAGGAAACCCATAAGGTAATGTTCGTAATAAACGCCGTACTGATCACGGATCTCTTTGCTGCGTGAGCTAAAGTTCTGTGAATTCAGTGAAAACAAGTCCTTTTCCAGTCGCAATACTTTCAAAGGCTGCGTTTTAACCCCTGATATGTCCACATCCAGCTTGTTTTCGCGGCAGCCAGATGAAACAATTAACAGAACCAGAATGATAACTACGCTTATATTTCTCATACCAAGGCAGGTGTATTTTTATATTTTTGTAAAAATAACCATATAAAAAATTATTCATGAAAAAATTACTATACACCTTCTCCGCGCTGGCACTCCTGAGCGCTCCGCTGAAATCGCAGGATGATGATGCTTCAGAGAACAAATGGCGTTTTGGTTTAAGGATCACGCCGCAACCGAGCTGGTTCAAGAGCGGCGACAAAAACAACACGCCGGCCGGTGCGGTAATGGGTTTTGGATTTGGACTAAATGTAGAGCGCCGACTCACTTCAACGGCCTCTTTGTTATTGGGTATTGGCGGAGATATTGAAGGCGGAAAATATAACCTGCGGAACGACTCGGCTTACCGC
>CAZFCR010000310.1:0-4680 GCA_964517305.1 uncultured Akkermansia sp. | reverse complement strand
AGGTGTAAGCCCTTTGTACCTCGACAAACTGGCCGAAGAATTCATCAGGGACAATGGCGGCGTTCCGGCTTTTAAAGGCTACAAGGGCGGACGCGGTGTTCCCGATTTTCCTGCAACACTTTGTATTTCCATTAACGAAGCCGTGGTGCACGGCATTCCAACGAACAAACCGCTCCAGGAAGGCGACATTATTTCGGTTGACTGTGGTGTGAAGAAAAACGGTTTTTTTGGTGATCACGCTTATACCTTCGGTGTTGGTGAAATTTCGGCCGAAGCAAAAAAACTGATAGATGTTACCAAAGAAAGTCTTTACCTCGGTATTGAACAGATGGTGAGCGGCAACCGCATTGGCGACATCAGTTTCGCCATTCAGCAACACGCCGAAAAACATGGCTTTGGTGTGGTTCGCGAACTGGTAGGTCATGGTCTGGGTAAAAACATGCACGAAGAGCCCGAAGTACCCAATTATGGCAAACGCGGTGACGGACCCAAACTCAAAGAAGGACTGGTGCTGGCCATTGAACCCATGATCAACATGGGAACCAAAAACATCAGGCAACTGCCCGACGGCTGGACGATCATTACCTCTGACGGCAAACCAAGCGCACATTTTGAGCACGATGTGGCCATTGTTAACGGCAAACCTGAAATTCTGAGTTCATACGCTTACATAGAAGAGGCGCTGGCAAAAGTCAGGTAATAAACAAAACAATTCCGGCCTTCAGTAACATATCGATCCCTGAACTGCGGCGGCGTGTTGCAGAGCGGCAGAGACGAAGACTCTCGGCATTTAACCGCGGCATGCTGTGGCTGCATTACCTTGTGCTCATCGCTTTGCTCACCGCGGTCGCTGCCAAATACATCTCCCCGCTCCTTTTCTGGATACCGGCCTTTTTCGGACTTGCCTTTCCTTACCTGTTTTTACTAAATGTGCTTTTTATTATTTACTGGATGGCGCAGTTTAAACCCGTGTTTACCTTCGGACTGTTAGTGCTAGCCATCAGTATTCCCACGGCCTACAGGTATGTTCAAATCAGCTCGCGCGCGGAAACCAAAAAGACAAAACCTCTTACCGTTACGTCTTACAACAGCATGTTGTTCGATCTTTACAACTGGTCGAATAACAAACAAACCCGGGAAAATATACTGGAACTACTCAGTGAAACCGCGCCGGACATTCTTTGTCTGCAGGAGTTTTACACTTCTGAAGAAGCCGGCGATTTTGACAATACAGCGGCTGTAAAAAAACTGATGAAGTCAGATTATGCCCATGTGGCGTTTACCACCACCATGCGGGGCCACGACCACTGGGGCATTGCCACGTTCAGTAAATATCCGATCGTGAACCAGGGGAAAATTGTGTTCAACACAAAATCAAACAACATCTGCATTTTCAGCGACATCGTCCTTAACAAAGATACTATCCGCGTATACAATGTGCATCTGCAATCCATCAGTTTCAGCAGATCAGACATTAAATTTTTTGATGATGTGATGTCAGAGCAGGATGCCTCAGACGAACTCGTGAACGGCAAAAACATTCTGAGAAGATTAAAACGTGCGTTCGTAAAAAGAACTCAGCAGGTGGATATGATCATGACACACATCAGGAGCAGTCCTTACAAGGTGATTTTATGCGGCGACTTTAACGACACCGCTTCCTCGTATGCTTACCAGCAGTTTTATTCAGTGCTCGAAGACGCCTTTGTTGAAAAAGGATTTGGATTTGGACGCACCTATGCCGGCAAATGGCCGCAGTTCCGGATCGACTACATCATGCACGACCCGGCGCTCCACTGCAGCGCCTACACCCGCAGTCAGAACACCTTTACCGATCATTATCCGATCACAGCTTCGTTCGACAATATTAATTGGCACAAGCAAAAATAAAGTTATTTTTGCCTCTTAAACAACTAACGATGAAAGCAAAAATTTTAATTACACTCGCAGCACTGATCGTATTGAGCGGATGCTCAAACAAAATCAGCCTTGTAAAAAGAAAATACAACAAGGGTTACCACTTCACCGTTAACCGGGGTAAATCTTCAGAACAAAACCGGCATGAAGGTCTGGTAAAACAAAAACAAACTCCGGCTGCTCCTGAAGTTGCAGCTGAGCAGGTGGTAGTGACGAATAATCAATCTGAAACGATTCTGCCTGTGCCAGTTGCTCTGAACAAACCTGTTTCGGCATCACAACCTGTGTTGTCAAAATCTGCCGCCCATCCAGCTTTGGCATCGGCAGTGACTGCTCATGTAAAAAATGAACAGACGCAGATCCAACAACTTGACCTGAGCAAAAAACACAACCTGGGAAAATCTGGCAAAGCTTCGGGCGACGATCTGATTATCCAGATCATCCTCGCTCTTTTCCCCATCCTTTGTCTTATCGCGGTGTATCTGCACGACGGGAAATCCATCACGCTCAATTTCTGGGTCGACCTGATCCTTCACATTACGTTTATTGGCGAGATCATTTTTGCCTTGCTGGTGGTGCTCGATGTCATCAACCTGGCCTGATGAATTCTCACTTTTTAACACTTTAATGAAGATCAATCCGTTATATTTGTATTATAACCAATTTAAATCCAGAACAATGAAAAAATTATTTTTAATGGCCGCTTTTGCAGGATTGCTTGGCAGCTCTGCAGTAGCAAACACTTTTGGCGACGATAAAAAAGACAAAGGCAAAAAAGAATGCAAAAAAGGAGAAAAAGCCTGCGCAGGTGAGAAAAAAGAAGGCTGTGCAAAAGGCGAAAAATCTTGCTGCAAAAAGAAAGCAGAAGCTTCAGCTCAGACTGAAGAAAAAGCAACTGAAAAAAAATAATCAAAATATCACCTTATATAAAAGGAGTTGCTTCGTAAGAAACAGCTCCTTTTTTTATGCAGTCAGTGAGTACAATCACTCTCTGTAAAAAATCTATTCCATCTTCCCGGCCACACATTCGAGCAGGGTATCCGTATCCAGGTATTTATTGGCCAGATCGCGCAGCTCATTTGGTTTAACGGTTTTTACGGCGTGAAAATAATTCTCAAAAAACGAATAATCCAGTCCGTACTCCCAGATGGAGCGAAATTTATCCGCCAGTGAAAAAGGCCCGTCGACACTGCGTAAAAAATGGCCCAGAATATAATTGCGCACCGATTCCAGCTCCCTTTCATCAACCAGACCGGTTCTCAGTTTATTGATCTCTTTGTAGATCTCGTCGAGGGTCTGTCGCGTAACATCTGCGCCTACTTCGGTGGAGATAAAAAAGTATCCGGCGTGAACCAGGTTGCTGATGCCGCTGCCGATGCCATACGTGTAGCCTTTGTCTTCACGGATATTGGCCATGAGGCGCGAACCAAAATAGCCGCCTAACACCGTATTGAGCACCTGGAATTTATAATAATCAGGATGCGTTTTATTAAACAGCAGCTTCCCTACCCTGATGGCAGACTGAATAGCGTCGGGCCGGTGGATGTAATGGTGTTTTGCCGCAGGTATTTCCGCGGCCACAAAGGCAGAGAGCGGAGATTGGGTCCGGCCCCAGTCTGAGCCACCAAAATGTTTTTCAATCACTTCGGTCAGATTCTGAGGCAGGCAACCCGAAGCAATGATGGTGCAGGAGCCGGCCGTGTAATTATTCTTAAAAAATTCGTGCAGATCGCCAACGCTGATCCTGCTAAAGTCACTCTCCTGAACCTGGCGGCCGTAAGGATGTTGTTCTCCAAACAACACCTCTGTAAATTTCCGTTTGGCGAGGATGCTTACCTTTTGCGAATTGATGGCGTGTTTTTGTTTTTTGTTGGTGATGTAGATCTTAAATTCTTTCTCAGGAAACACCGGGTATTTGATGATCTCTTCAACAAAACGGAGACTTTCATCGAGGTATTTGTTCAGGGAATACAGTGTAACAGTAGCGTAATCCTGTTCTACCTGCAGTTCGAGGAAAGATCCGTAAAAGTCAATTCCTTCGCTCAGTTCGTTGGCTGTGAAAGAACGGGTGCCGCTCTCGAGCAGGTTATTGGTTGCGGAAGCCACCAGGGTAGCGGGCTGCATGTACATCCCCGCCCTGAATATCAATTCAATCTTGGTGATCTCCTGGCTTCCCGCAGAAAGGGTAAACAGCTGAATGCCGTTGCCCAGCCGGTGTTCGTGGGTTCTGTGGATATCAATTTTATCTATTGTTTTAAACGCGGGGGCAATTGTTCTGTTTAGCATGGTTCTATATTTTGGCTTTTGAAATCAGTGTTACACCATCGCCGTGTAACCTGTACAGTTTAAATGAATGGATGTTGATCCTGATGGGTTGTTTGTCGATGTTCCAAAGATACGCTACCAATCGCGTGATCCGTTTTGGAACGTTTCCGGTAATGTTGCTCAAGGTAAGCGGTTTTGAACGAAGGTCATGGGCCACGAGATCAAGCGGGATGCGCACCAGCTGATTGTTCCCTGCATCGGTATCAATCTGCAATACCAGCCAGGCATTCAATGGCACAGGCACATCTGCCGCGGTGAAAGACATCTCGGCCTGCAATGGATTTTCGGAAGAAAACAAAGTGTCTTTTATTTCGATAAAATTAAAATACTCGCCATCGCCTTCGAATACCCGGGCACCGCTTGTGGCAATTTCTTCTCTTTTGATCGGTGAGCGGCGTTTTAAAAGCCGGAAACCCCATACTTCTTCTGAGGCGATCA
>CAZFCR010000309.1:0-4685 GCA_964517305.1 uncultured Akkermansia sp. | reverse complement strand
GAACAGGTGGCAGCGGGATATGTGATCTACGGATCGAGCTGTATGCTCGTTTACACTACAGGTAATGGTGTAAATGGTTTTACGCTCGATCCAAGCATCGGTGAGTTTTGTTTGTCGCATCCCAATATGCAGACACCTAAAAAAGGGGTGGTATATTCTATCAACGAAGGCAATTACCTTCATTTTCCTGATGGTGTAAAAAAGTACATCAAATATTGCCAGGAAGAAGACAAAGCCACCAGCCGCCCTTATTCATCGCGGTACATCGGTTCGGGTGTGGCAGATATTCACCGCAACCTGATCACCGGTGGCATTTACATTTATCCAACCACAACCAAATCACCCAATGGTAAACTACGTTTGTTGTATGAGTGCAACCCGCTTTCTTTTATCATTGAGCAGGCCGGCGGAAAAGCCACTACCGGCGGAAAACGGATTCTCGAAGTGCCGATCACAGAATTGCACCAGCGCACGCCTTTATTTGTAGGAAGTTCGGAGATGGTAGACATGGCCATGGATTTTATGACCAAATATTCTATCGAAAAAGTATAAACTGATTTTTTTAAAAAGAAAGAGGCCGTTTCAACGAAGCGGCCTCTTTTTTATTTCTGGAACATCTTATAAGATTTCCTTTCAATTTTTTATTCTTCGCGTGAACCGGCGGTGTATCGCCAGATAAAATACACCAGCGTGGCAATGGCACCAAGCGCCGCTACAATGTAAGTATAGGCCGCCCACTTTAAAGCGTCTTTGGCATCGCGGTGTTCTTCGCGGTAAGTAATTCCTGCAGAGTTAAGCCAGGCCAGCGCTCTTTTGCTCGCGTCAATTTCCACAGGCAAGGTCACCACACTAAAAAGTGCGATGGCTCCCTGCAAAACAATAAACACCAGCAACATCGTATTGGTGAGCGATGGCGCGCTGTAAGCGATAAAGGCCAGACCCAGTGTGAGAAAACTCATCAGGTTGCTCGCTATCTGCACCGCGGGAACCAGCTTGCTGCGCAGTGTTAACCACGCGTAAGCGCTGTGGTGCTGAACAGCATGACCACATTCGTGCGCCGAAACAGCCGCCGCCGCCACGGTGCGACCATTGTAAACATCGGTGCTCAGGTTCACGGTGCGGTTCACCGGATTGTAGTGGTCGGTTAACATGCCCTGCACACTCACCACTTTTACATCGTAAATGCCCGATTCGCGCAGCATTTTTTCAGCCACTTCGCGACCGCTGAGCCCTGAACTCAGTCTTTCCTTCGAATATTTGGCGAATTTTGATTTTAATCTTGAACTGACGATCAGTCCGATGACCATAAAGATCACGCTGATCACCAATAAACCCATATTGATCATGTTGTGTTTTTTATTGTAAGGCGATCAATTCAGATGCCATTTTTTATTCGTGTCAAAATTACAGATGACATGCGGGTGTTGCAGCAATTATGGCGGCTTTGTACCGCAAATTGTAGAAAATTAACAAAGCCGGTTTAGTAAGTTAAATACAGCATCAGAATTGATGCCGATCTTTGGGGTAGCTTTATAAAATCGTAACATGTCGCAACAACCACTAATACTCGTAACCAATGATGATGGGATTTATGCACCGGGGATCACCGCCCTTGCAAAAATTGCTTCCCGTTTCGGAAAAATTGTGGTAGTGGCGCCCGACAAACCTCAGAGTGGCATGGGACACGCCATTACCATTAATTCAACGCTGCGGATCCAGCCAACCACTTATCACAACGCAGAAATAGAATTTTCATGCACGGGTACGCCCGTTGATTGTGTAAAGATGGCGATCAACCATGTGCTGAAGCGTAAACCCGACATGATCCTAAGTGGGATCAACCACGGGAGCAATAGTTCCATCAACGTAATTTACAGCGGCACCATGAGCGCGGCCATTGAAGGCGCACTGGAGGGTGTGCCAAGCATTGGTTTCAGTCTTTGCGATTATGCGATGGAAGCCGATTTCCTCCAGGCTGAAAGGTATGTGGCCGGTATCATCAGCCAGAGTCTTAAACAACCGATGCCCCGCGGCACCTGTTTAAACGTCAACATTCCGAAATTAAAAGCCGGAGATTTTAAAGGCGTTAAAGTGGTGCGGCAGGCAAAAGCCAATTGGGTGGAACGTTTTGAAGAACGCAAGGATCCTTATGGCCGTTCGTATTTCTGGCTCACGGGTGAGTTTGTGAATTTTGAGCCTGCATCAACCGACACCGACGAATGGGCGCTGGCCAATGGTTACATCTCGGTTGTTCCCACACAGGCCGATCTCACCGCGCACCACATTTTAAAAGACCTTTCACACATCGAAAATATATGAACCAGATCGAACGTTTAAATAATTTCTGGATCGGCTTGCTCACCGGTATTCTTTTTCCGGCGCTGCTTTTCTTTTTGTACTGGCTGTTTTTTCATTCCCAGCTCAGTTTTCCGCAGCGTTTTCTCAGGTACCTCATCAACGGTTATCTCCTGAGCAATGTCATCAAAATGTGCGGACTCGGCAACCTGCTGGTGTTTTATTTCGGACTCACGTATAAGATCGACAAATTCAGCAAAGGCATTGTGCTGAGTGTATTGCTGTACGTTGGCCTCATTGCTTACGTGACTTATTATTTAGAACCCCGTTACCTGTAATGCGTTATTATGTAATAGCCGGAGAAGCCAGTGGCGATCTGCATGCAGGCAATTGTATGAGAGAGATCCTCAGGCTTGATCCCTCGGCGGAATTTGGTTTTACCGGTGGCGACCTGATGGAAGAGGTGAGTGGTGTAAAACCGGATATTCACATCAGGCAAATGGCCTTTATGGGATTTGTGGATGTGCTTAAAAACATCAGGACGATCAAAAAGAACTTTGTCATCGTTAAAGAAAAGATCATCGCTTTTAAACCCGATATTCTTGTACTGGTTGATTATCCCGGATTTAACCTGCGCATGGCGAAATGGGCTGCAGAAAAAGGCATCAGGGTGGATTATTATATTTCACCAACCGTGTGGGCCTGGAAAGAGGGCAGGGTGGAACAGATCCGCAAATACACTCACAAATTATTTGTGATCCTTCCCTTTGAAGAGCCTTTTTATAAAAAACACAATCACAAAGTTTATTTTGTGGGACATCCGCTCATTGATGCCATCAAAGCACAGGAACCGCGTTTCAGAACCGAGCAGGATTTCAGATCAGCCAACAACATCGGCGATCTTCCTATGGTAGCAGTGTTGCCTGGAAGCCGCGCCCAGGAGATCGAGCGCATGCTGGACATCATGACTGCCGTAGTGAAAAAATTTCCGGACTGCTGATATGGGCATCGCAGTGGTCTTTAACCAGACCTACGAACTTATGAAATTCGCAAAAGCGGGCATCATCAAGTCGGGCACCTCCACGCTTGAGAGTGCTTTGTTTAAACTGCCGCAGGTAGTGTGTTACAAAGGCGGCGCTTTGTCGTTTGCTATCGGTAAAAGGCTGGTGAATGTAAAATACATCAGTCTTGTAAATCTGATCATGGACCGGCCGGTTGTAAAAGAGCTGATACAGAATGATCTTACAGCTGAGAACATCAGCAGGGAACTGGACCTGCTGCTGCACGATACCACTTACCGCAACCAGATGATCAAAACTTACGAAGAATTAATCAGGGACCTTGGCAGTGGCGGTGCATCGCTGCGCACAGCCCAATACATAGTTGCAGATGCGAAAAAATAAGTTCCGTCATATTCTTCTTTCCATTGTGATTGGTCTCATAGGTTTTGTTACCAGTTCGTTTTACCTGCCTGTGGAAAATATTCAGATCCGTATTTTTTCACACCTGAAAATACAGGAGCTGATGGTTTATGCGCCAACAGGAGCTTACAGACTGATGGGCGACGGTAACATCATCCTTAACATCAAAGCAGGCATTGATTACAGGATCACGCTTCGTGGCGATTCCATGCTGCTGAGGGAAAACGAAAAAAAGATCGGTACGTTCAGGTATCTTAAATTTATTGGTGAAAACACAACCGAATTGCGCGTGAAACTCGTGAACCCTGAAAGGAAGATCAGAACCTATCAGCACAATCTTATATTTTCGCCGGTAGACGGGAACATCCGCGCCATCAATGACATTTTATTGGATACTTACATCGCCGGCGTTACTGAAGCGGAAGCGGGGTCACGCTCAACGCTTGAATTTTATAAGGTGCAGGCCATACTCGCGCGTACCTTTGCCCTGGCGCACATCAATAAACACGTAGCCGAAGGCTTCAGTCTCTGCGACCTGGTGCACTGCCAGGCTTATCATGGTAAACCACGCGATCCCAATGTTTATAAGGCCGTTGAGGAAACAAAAGGCAAAGTGGTGGTAGATGAAAACCTGAACCTGATCGTGGCGGCCTTTCACAGCAACAGCGGCGGACAAACCGCAAACAGCGAAGATGTATGGGGATCAAGAACCTCTTACCTGCGCAGCATTGTGGATACATTCAGCACGCGCATGCCTAATTCCACCTGGGAACGAAGGATGCTGGCGCAGGACTGGTTGTCTTATCTGAAACTCAAACACAATTTTCCTGTTGAGACAGATTCCGGAAAAAACGTAGCCCTGAATTTTAAACAGGATTCACGCAAGATCTTTCTCGAATGCAGCACTGTGCGTGTACCTTTAAAAACCGTGCGTCAGGATCTTCAGCTAAAGTCTACCTTTTTTACCAT
>CAZFCR010000308.1:0-4697 GCA_964517305.1 uncultured Akkermansia sp. | reverse complement strand
AATATAGCGGTTCACGACAGCCTTGAACAAAGGGTAGCAGAAAGGACCAAGGAACTGGAACAGGTGAACCGTGACCTGGAATCTTTTGGTTATTCCATCGCACACGATCTCCGGGCACCGTTACGCGCCATCAATGGTTTTCTGAATGTGATTACCGAAGACCATGGCAGTACCTTAAATGAAGAAACACATCTTTACATGAACAAGGTGCTCAAGAATGCATCCCAGATGTCGCTCTTAATCGAAGGTCTGCTGGAGTTTCTGAGAATGGGCCGCAAAGAAATTGAGAAAACGCTGGTTCCAATGCAAAGAATGGTGCAGGAGTTGTGTGAGGAGGTTAAAGCCACTGAGCCAGCCCGGGACATTGTTTTTGAAATTTCCGAACTGCCGGATGCAAAGGCCGATCAGATCCTCTTAAAACAGGTTTGGCAGAACCTGATCTCCAACGCGGTGAAATACACTTCGAAAAAAGAGAAAACACTGATCGAGATCGGCTATCAGCAGGTTAACGAAGCCGGTGCCTATTTTGTGAGGGACAATGGTGCCGGTTTCGATGTTAATTACGCTCATAAACTGTTTGGTGTTTTTCAGCGCCTTCACAGCCAGAGAGAATTCGAAGGCACCGGTATCGGACTGGCCATCGTTGATAAGATTATAACCAAACATGGCGGTAAAATCTGGGCCGAGGGAGAGGTTGACAAAGGGGCTGTTTTTTATTTCACCCTCAAATAAAAAAACCCGTCGTTAAACGGGTTTTTCTGTTTTATAGTCGTTATTGGTGTTTAGTGTTTACCGTCGTTGTGGTCTTTGTCGTTGCCACGTGCTTCCGATTTCATATCCTTAATGGTGTTGCGGGTTGTTTCAACCATGTCAAGGTGCGAGCGAATTTCAGGAAGTGATTGGGAAGCCCATTGTTTTACTTCTGCATCTTCGCTTTTTTCCGACAAACGTTCTAATGTCTTTACCGCATCTTCGTGTTTGTTTTTCATCTGGTCGGTGTATTCTTTATCGAAGTCGATGCCGGTTTTTTCATTCAGTTTTTCCATTTCGCGGTCAAAGTCATTGCCCATGCCGGTTGGCAGTGTGATGCCTTTTTTAGTCGCCATGGCCTGCATGTCTGCGCCCATTTTTGTATGTGCTTCCACCATCATAGCCGCGAGTTTTTTTACCTCTGCTGTTACTGCTTTGCTAGCCGCATTTTCTGACGCTGCAATTTCAAATAAGTTAGCTGTGTGAAGCTCCACCATGCGATCGGCGTCTTTTTCTCCGTCGCGGTTAAGAGTTTCTTCGTTCATTTCTTCAGCATGCTCTTTCGAGTCTTCCGAAGGGCTATCGTTGGTACACGAAGTGTTGAGTGTCAGGCCAAGTCCAAGCAAGGCAATGTTTAAAAGTAATTTTTTTGAAGTTGTCATTGGTTTTAAGTTTGGTTAATATTAACATTTTGCTACAAAATCATGTGCCACCATGGGAAAGTTGTTCGCCAACTCACTCAATCAGACCTGGGGAAATAAATACTCAGATGGCCATTTTTTCCTTCTTCAGGATCTTAAGCAGCACGGTTTCTTCGCAGTTCTGATCATCCGGTGCGCATTTCAGGAGTTCATCCAGTTCATTAAAATATTTAAGCAACCTTTGGTTTTCATACAAGGTTGGAAGGATAGGGTGAACATAATATTTTTTACACACACTGCGGGTATTGCCGAGTTGCCGCGCTACGGCATCAAGCGTTAGAACAACATTCTTTTTAAAGGCCGTTTTGTTTTCGGCAAGGCCAATCTCTTTAAAGGTCCTCAGGGCATGAAGAGTGCCGGTCCAGGTTCTGAAATCTTTGGCCGTAAAATCACCTTTGCTCAGCTCCTGTATGTAGTCGTTTACCTGGCCCGAGTCCACGCATCTGTATTCCCCCGATTCATCCTTGTACTGAAACAACTCTTTTCCGGGGATGTCGCGACACTTTTTTACAATCAAAGCAAGGCGTTTGCTGGTAAGGCTGATGTTTTGTTTCACGCCTTTTTTTCCTTTAAAAATAAACTGCATGGTCGACCCAGAGATCTTCACGTGCTGGTCTTTCAGCGTGGTCAGTCCGTACGAACCGTACAGTTTTTCATACATCGCATTGCCTATCCTGATGCTTGTTTTTTCCATCAGGTATACAATCGTGGCCAGCACTTTTTTCAGAGGAAGTCCGGGGCAGGACAGGTCCTGCTCAACCTGCGACCTGATAGAGGGCAGACGTTTACCGAATTCGTAGAGTCTGTAAAATTTGGTATGGTTTCTCAGCTGAGACCAGAGCGTGTGATATTTGTATTGTTTTCGTCCTTTAATGTCAATGCCGGTTACCTGAAGGTGACCATTCTCCTGTTTGCAGATCCAGACCTTTTCCCAGGCAGGTGGAATGACCAGTTTTTTTATCCGCTCTATGGTTTTTTTATCTTTTATTCTTTTTCCGCCATCAACATAAACAAACTCATCGGCTTTTTTAATACGCGTTAGGCCCGGTTGGTTGTCGCTTACATAAATCAGCTGGCAGGCTGCGGCAGTTTTTTCTGCATCGCTGCCTATTCGTTTCAGGAACTGGTTGTTGACGGCTATTTCTTCAGTGAGTAAAAGCATTAGCCATTAACAACTTCCCCTCCGTTGGGATGTAACACCTGGCCCGACATGTAAGCCGAGTCCCTGCAGGCAAGGAATAAATAACTTGGAGCAACTTCCGCGGGCTCTCCGGCACGTTTCATGGGTGCGCCACTGCCATGTTTGGCTACTTTCTCTTTATCAAAACTTGCTGCTATCAGCGGTGTCCATATAGGTCCGGGGGCAACAGCGTTAACACGGATGTTTTTTTCGATCAGGCTCCCCGCAAGACTCCGCGTAAACGAAATGATGGCGCCTTTGGTGCTGGCGTAGTTAAGCAGATTGGGACTGCCGCGATAGGCTGTCACAGAACTGGTATTGATGATGGCACTTCCCGACGGCATGGCTTTGAGTGCCGCTTTGGTGAGGTAAAACATCGAAAACATGTTGATGGCAAAGGTCTTTTCAAGTTCCTTCGCTGTAACGTCTTCTATTGTTTCATCTTCGTAATGCATTGCCGCGTTGTTTACAAGGATGTTGATCTTTCCGAATTTCTTACGGACTTTTTTTATGGCCGATACACAGAATTTTTCACTTGAAATATCTCCGTCAATCAACAGGCACTTTCGACCGTAGGTTTTTTCAACAATTTGTTTGGTTTCTTTAGCGTCGCTGTGTTCGTTGAGGTACAGCACTGCAACGTCAGCACCTTCTTTGGCGAAGAGAATGGCAACGGCTCTGCCAATACCACTGTCGCCACCGGTAATTACAGCTATTTTGTTGTTGAGTTTACCTGAGCCTTTTATTTCCGGATAGTCAAATACCGGGGCCGGATCGAGTTTGGATTCAACACCCGGCCTGCTTTGTTCCTGGGGTTTCCTGAGTTTCTTTTTGCCCGCTGATTTGCCCATCACTAAAAGATATAGTCAATGGTGTACCTGATCGCTTTCACCGTACCCGCCAGCGGATGATAAATAAAGCTGTCTTTCCGCAGGTGTTCTTTCAGTTTTCGGGTACTGAGGGTGCCTGTAACCAGAATAGCATCATTGATGTCACGGGTGCTAACGCCCCACTTTTTTGACCAGTGATTCAGGTTGGACGGTTCTTCTGGATGAACGAATTTGTTATCGGATACACGCATAAAAATGATTGTTGATTTGTTACTGTAATAAAGCAAATCCGATTCCTCCTTTGTTTCGGTGCCCGGGCCGGTCAGCGACACGGTTCGTGGACTTTTTTACCCAGTGTTTTTATCGTATTTTTAATGGCACCCGTTTTTCACCGCAAACTGTTTTAAATTATGATCATTAAAAGTTTTGTTTTGATTGAAAAAGAGAACCGTTACCTGCTTATTCAGGAGGCTTCTCTTAAATGGAGAGGAAAATGGTTTCTTCCGGGTGGAAGTGTAAAAAGAGGTGAATCACCTGAAGATGCCGTTATCAGGGAAACAAGGGAAGAGGCAGGCTGCGATGTTCGGCTCGATGGTATTTTTTACATCAAGTGTTATGTCGGATTTTTTTCCAATAAACTGCATATTTATTATACAGGTTCCATTGTTCAGGGCAACATCAAATCCTTTGAAGATAAACATTCAATTGGCGCTAAATGGCTTACCTACGAAGAGATAAAGGTGCTGCCCCTGCGGCAGAAAATGCTGAAGATTCTTGAAAAGCATATCACACACAAGGGAACCATGCCCACCAAAAATTTTAAAATGGTTGTTTTTAAAAGTCCGCTTAAAAAATTTATCTGACAACGATCCGGTAATTTTGCTGCGCGCTTCTGAGGAAATAAATGCCTGGGCTCAGGTGCTGAAGGTTCATCCTGTAAATTTTGTCGCCGGCTTTTTCAGGAATGGTTTCTTTTTCTTTTTCACCTCTCGAATTAAAAAGAAAACACTCCGGTGCTGCGTCACCGGGACAGTTAATATAAAGGAAGTCAGAAGCAGGATTGGGATAAGGCTGCATATTAACCGGAGTTTTGGGCAGGTCGGCGAAAATGGTATTTCCCAGAGTTACCTCTCCATTGTTTGTGATGTAAGTCAATTTGTAATAGTTAATGCCCTCGCTGGCATTGTGATGGCTGATGTGGTAATGTTTTAATCCCGGGTAAACGACAGGAAGCAC
>CAZFCR010000307.1:0-4710 GCA_964517305.1 uncultured Akkermansia sp. | reverse complement strand
CCGTGTAACGGTTGTACACGCCAAGACCAGACTCAGAACCAACCCAAATTTTCCAGGATTCTGCCAGTACTTTTTTTATTTCAGTATCTGTGAGCCCCTCGGATGTGCCGAAAAAAGAAAACTTTTCCGCTGATTTCTGTACCAGACCATCACCCAGCGAACCGAACCAGATATTGCCTTCTTTGTCTTCATAAATTGAACTGATGTTGGACAATACAAATCCATTGCTTTTAGAGATCCTGAGAATGGCGTACTTCATCCTGATCACGCTGCCGCGGAACACGAGCTGACAGGCACCACCTTCAGCGAGACCGATCCAGAGGTTATCTCCCTTATCAGCATAAATACAGCTGATGTCTGATTTTAAACCCAGCTGGTCGCCGAGCGCTGAAAATACCTTGTATGCGCCATCTTTCTGCAGTGTGAGTCCGTAAACAATGTTATCGGAGGTGAGTACCCAGAACTGCTGCAGATCTGAATTGGCGGGAATTACCTGCCTGATGTTTTTATCCGCAAGCAGAGAGCTGATGTGTCGTTCGCCCCAGCTACCATCCGCCCGGGGCCCGAACAATTTTAGTCCTTCAGATGTAGCGTCGAGAATCTCCCCATTTTTATCAAAACAAAATGAACTGATGTAGTCAGGAGAACCTGTTACGCGGGTGATCCTTAAGTCGCGACCGATCTTATAAAAACCGCCTCCCGCGGTGGCCACCCATATATTGTATCGTTTGTCCTCCGCAATCTTCACCACCTTGTGATCCGAAAGACCCGGAGCATTGAGGGCAAACAAAGAATCATTCTTCAGAAAAGAAATGCCGTTCTGGTTCTGACCCAGCCAGGTTACATCGCGCGAGTCGGTAAAATGTGTGGTTACAAAATTATCGTACAGGCGTTTATTGCTGATGACCCGGAATTTAAATCCATCAAAGACCGAGAGGCCCTGCCCTGTGGTGCAATAAAGGTATCCTTTGTCTGACTGACTGATGGAATAAACGTAGTTCTGATCGAGGCCGTTATCTTCGGTATAATGCCGGAAGTGATAGGTTTGCCCCTGAACAAATGAAAAACAGAAAATGAGACCGGTAAAAAAAGTTCTTTTCATTCCTCGTCAACCTTGATCCCGATTTTATAAGCATATTTTGGCACCCCACCGATGGGCGAAGTGTAAAAAGGCATGGTTTCGCCGTATTGATTGGTGATAAACACCACGATGTTATTGTTTTTAACGTCTTTTTTCTTGATGAACTGCACATCCAGCGAGGTATTGATCTCAGCGCGGGAAACCCGGTGCCTGCTTTCGATCCAGGATCCTTCCTCAGTAAGCTGGCAGAGATCCCCTTTTTTTGCAACGGACACGATTTTGATGGCACCTTCATCATCGTAATCAAAAATCTTGACCTTTACAGCCGTTACTTTTTCGGGGATAAAGGGATACAGATGCGAAACAGAACCGATCTGATCTTCTAGTCTGAAGGTATATTCATACGCAAACCCGTTCCCACCTTCAATCGGTTTATTGGCTCCCGGCTCCGAAGAAAGAAACAACCGGTACAGGTTGCCATCGTCTCCATCAAGACCTTCAATCACAACTTTCAGCACCCGTCCGCCGATCAATGGTTGTAATTCGCCCTCAGCCGGATTAAATGGTCCGAAACTGAACCAGGCATTATCAAATTTAGGATCGTTGCCAAAGGTGCGCGAAAACAGCTGAACGCCGCTTTTGTAGTTGCCTTTCGGATCGGGACTTTGCGCGGCAGGATCAGAGTGCGCGCCGCGACCACCATATACCGAAAACTTTGTCTTGCTGTTGAAGTCGGCGTGATTTTCATCGTGTTTGCCACAGACATCCGGATCAAAAACCCTGATGTAAACCGGTTTTTTATAGGATTCAGGAATAACAAAAAAGAAAGTCTGCACAAAATCATCATCTCCCCAGCTGATATCAGAGTTTTTGCTGAAAGTGCAAACGAAGGGAATTTTTTCATCGGCCGATGGAACGGCCTGGGCAAGCACAGGGCAGGAAAAAATAACAACAAGGCTGCAAAGCAGCATGTATCTATTTATCAGCATTTTAGTTTTGTCTTATTCCCCAACCTCCAGGTGCCTTACCGGAAAGTTATCGAATATACTAAACTGCGCTCAGAAAGCAAATTAGATGCTGTTTTTCTTCAAAGCCAGCGTTCTACCACTTCCTTTACAATGGTAACGAGTTCTTTTGTCTCATGAGGTTTAGAATAAAAATCGCTTGCGCCCAGAGAGAGCAGCATACTTTTTTCTTTTTCGTTTTTACTTGTTGTGAGCACCACCACGGGAACATCTTTCAGTTCGTTGCGTTCCCTGATGAGGGAGATGGTGTGCTGACCTGAAATTTTAAGCATGTTAAGATCAAGAAAAATAAGATCAGGTAGTATCAGGCACCTGTTCAGGTATTGCAGGGCTTCTGACCCATCGTAAACCGACTCAACAAGCGCGTGGGGAATTACTTTGCCAATGGCATTGCGCAAAAAATAATGATCGTCGGCGTCATCATCGACAATAAGAAAATAACGTGATTGTTTTTGAAGGGCGGATTCCATGGTGCAATTATTTTACGTGGCGTATTTTTACGGGAGAATTAAAACCGCCGTTTTGTATTTTATAAGCTGTTTTTAACTGTCGTGCACACAAAATACATACCTGACCATTAAAATGCGCCCGTATGAAGGCAAGTTCCTCAAACGACAGATGCAAAAGAAAGGTAGCAGAAGATAATCCCGGTAATCCCGGATCAGATTCTTCACCACATCTCTGACAGGACAATTTATTTACTACCGGGCGTTTCATTTTGAGATAGGTCATTCAGATAAGTATTACAGCTGAACGAGAAAAAAGTTGCCTGCTAAACTGCATTTAGACGCGCAGAAAAAGCCATAATTTTTTTTATCATAACAATAAGAAGTTTGGTAGTTAAGCGGATCCGGTTGGTCTAAAAAAAGACCTGAAAAAAATTTATTCTTTTATATGAATTATTCTTGAGATCCTGAATTTTTCAGAGGCTGATGTCTTTTGGTTTCGTGCCACCACCCACAACTCCGCTGTATAGGTGCCGGGCTTTGAATAACGGTGTTGCGCCCTGATCCCCGTATTAAACCTGCCGTCGCCAAACGACCAGTAAAAATGTGTAAGATCGTAACCCTTCAGAGCTGATGCCCCTGCGTCGAACAGCACATTCTGATTTACTACAGAAGTATCACTGGCTTCAATAATGAGCATTTCCGGTTTGGGCACCTCCAGTTCATATTCAACAAGTGAACTGAACACCTCACCCGAATTTTTTTCGACTACATTTAAACGCACCGCGTATGAGCCGTATTTCTGGTAACAATGCCTGGTCTTTAAACCTCGTGCTTTCTGTCCATCGCCAAAGTCCCACTCATAGTCCATGTTCAGGGTGTCTTTGTTTTCCATCGACGTTTCCTCGTAAAATGTATAACAGAAGGCATTTTTCACAGGGGGCTCCGGAGCGTCTCTGAAATCAGGGTATTTGAGCGCGAAATAAAACACATCGTCATTATCCGCGTTTAAACGGTTGCTGGAAATATAACCGCTGGTACCTGAAGAATCGGTCCAGATCCCAAAGTCATCGCCGGGGCTGTTGACCGGAGGTGGTAGCGGACGCGAGCTTGCACTGCCTTCATCATTCCGGAAGATCTCCATGCCCCTGTCTTCTGTTTTGCGCGAAAAAAACAAGGCGCCTGGAATTACACAAGGAAACAATTCATTCCCCGGGGTATTTACTGAAGGCCCTGCGTTAACCGGTTCTGTCCAGCTGCCATCCACGAGGTCAGTATAAAAAATATCCATCCCTCCTGCTCCGCCCGGTTTATCAGAACTGAAATAAAGTCTTTTGCCAGATGCGGAAAGCGCCGGATGACAATAGGAAAACGAATCATTACAGAAGATCATTTTTTCGGGGGCTGACCATTTTCCTTTTTCATAACCGGAAACATAAAGGGCCAGCATGCCTGTCTTACGGTTGTTGGAACTGATAAAAATAGTTTTTTCATCGGCCGTTAAACAGAAAGGTCCTTCGTAAAATTTAGTATTGGGCGGAGCCGGGAGCGGTTTTACAGAACCAAAACTGACGCTGTCTTTTTTCTGACACCGGTAAATATCGGTGATCGCGTCATTGCCTTTTTTATCCACGTACTGAACGCCTACCTGATTGGGCCGCGAGGACACAAAATACAGGTGTTTCCCAAAAATTCCAGCTGCGTAATCGGCGTAAGCCGAATTGATGCGGAGTTTTTGCAGGATGATATTGGTCGTATCTTCTGTTGCGGCGGTACTGATCGCAAGCGAATCATTCTGATTCTGAGCGGAAAAAGTAAGCTTGCCCGATAAAAGGATCAATGAGAATAATCTGCGTGTCATCAAAAGTAACGGGCGTTTATGGCATTTATCTTATAACGGAAAAGGTAACGGAGCATCACCTCATGGCTCCCGAAGGTATAGGTACTCAGTCGGTTGAGGGCTCTTTCGTAAGCATAACCAAAATACAACTGATCGTTGATCCTCACATCGGCAAAACTCATGAGTGAAGTATTCATCGTATATCCGAGACCAATCCCGAGTATGTCTTTATAATAGAAGGTGGTCGACAAATTTGCTGAGAGCGGTGAACCGCTGATGTATTTTAAAAGCAACGCAGGTTTGATCCTGAGTTCGGAG
>CAZFCR010000306.1:4523-4732 GCA_964517305.1 uncultured Akkermansia sp. | reverse complement strand
CTGGCGTCTTCTTATGTCGGTAACAATTCTATCGGTGATCGGGATTCTGATTGGCAGCCGCTTTGTTTCTAAAATAAACGGCCACCAGTTAAAAAAAGGATTCGGATGGTTTATCCTGATCATGGGTCTGATCATTATTTCAAACGAAGTACTGTTGCTCCTGAATTAACAGATTTTAGTAGGGCTCTGTAACATAAGTCACTATTTCA